>DATBYI010000376.1:0-12228 GCA_036513815.1 Solirubrobacteraceae bacterium | reverse complement strand
GTCGAACACCGTGAGCACTCGGTCGGAGACCTGCGAGGCGTCGTGCTGCCAGGCGAACTGGGCGCCCGGGCCCATGTGGAAGCTGCTGCGCTTGCCGCCAAGCGTCCAGATGACGTTGCCGGTGGAGCGATCGAGCTTGTAGATGGCCCACGCGTGCCGGGCCGATACGAGCAGATTGCCGTCCGCCAGCTGCTGGATCGAGTTCACGTGCAGATAGTCGAAAGGCTCGCTCATCGGTTCCTGCGAGACGTCGACCGGTATGTGCTGGAGGGCCCGCCACTCGTACACGAGGCGACCCGTGGCGACGTCCACCTCCTGGATGATCGATCCGAGCACCTGGTTGTTGCGAGGGCCGCCGATCGAGGAGAGGTCCATCGGCACGGTCTCCGGATAGCAGGAAAAGATCGCCGTGCCCTGGGGGGTCAGCGTCAGCGCGTGCAGGTCCATCCACCGGCCGGCGGCCGCCCGCACCCGCGCCACCTCTTGGTAGGAGCGGTTGACGATCACGGCCTCGCCCTGTCCGTAGCCCGACTGGAGGATCTTGCCCTGCCACCAGACGAGCACCGGCTCGCCTCGATACTGCGCGGCCGTGAAGTTCGTCACTTGAAGCCCCGCGGCCAGAGGCCTGAACCAGACCAGCGCGCCGTTGCGATCGACGATGAGCGGCCCGTATTGGTCAGAGCCGTTCAGGGAGACCGGCCCGGGCCCGAGGAACAGGAAGCGGGGATCCTTGGCGGCCACTCGCTCTGCCGTTGAGGCCGGGGTCATCGTGACCGTGGGCGGCCGCAGGTCGGGTAGTGAGTGGAAGGCACGCGAGCGCCCCGGCTTGGCCGCGTACGAGCTGATTTCCGGCAGCGGCTTGGCCCGCTTGCCCAGAACCTCCGCGACGACACCGCCACCGGCAACGACGACGACGACCGCGCCTCCCGCTCCCTGCAGCAGCCTGCGTCGCGTCAGGCGTTCGCTGTGCGCAGGGTCAGATACAGCCACGGGTGAGCGGTCGCGCGATCACAACGCTCTGCATTCCTACCGACGGAGGTGTAAACCCACCGTCAGTGTGATTTCCACCATTTCTATCGAGTAACTGACAAAGGGTCACAGAACGGGCAGGTAGCGCTCCAGCTCCCAAGGCGTCACCTGCACCCGATAGTCGTCCCACTCTTGACGCTTGATCTCGATGTACCGGTTGAACATGTGCTCTCCGAGCGTGCGGAGTACGAGCTCGGACTCGGCGGTCAGCTCGATCGCCTCGCCGAGCGTCGCCGGCAGCTGCTCGATCCCGAGCCGGCGGCGCTCCTCGGAAGAGAGGTGATACAGGTTCGTCTCCATCGGGTCGGGGAGCTCGTAGTGGTGCTCGATCCCCTCGAGCCCCGCCTGCAGCAGCACCGCGAAGGTCAGGTACGGGTTGCACGCCGGGTCGGGGCAGCGGAGCTCCATTCGCGTGGCGCGCTCCTTGCCGGGGTGATACATCGGGATCCGCACGAGCGCCGAGCGGTTCCGCCGTGACCAGGTCAGGTAGACGGGTGCCTCGTACCCGGGGACGAGGCGCTTGTAGGAGTTGACCCACTGGGCGAAGATCGAGCAGATCTCGCGCGCGTGCCTCAACTGCCCGGCGATGAACGCCTTGCCCACGTCCGACAGGAAGTACTGGTCGTCGGGATCGAAGAACGCGTTCTGCTCGCCCCGGAAGAGCGACTGGTGGGTGTGCATCCCGGAGCCGTTCTTGCCGAACAACGGTTTGGGCATGAAAGTCGCGTGCAGCCCGTACTTCATGGCGTATTCCTTGACCGTGATCCGGTAGGTCATGCAGTCGTCGGCCATCTGCAGCGCGCCCTTGAAGCGCATGTCGATCTCGTGCTGGCTGGGACCGACCTCGTGGTGGGCGTACTCGGTGTGGATGCCCAGCTGCTCGAGCGCCAGCACCGTCTCACGACGCAGATCCGATCCAGCGTCCAGCGTCGTCAGGTCGAAGTAGCCGCCCTCGTCGAGCACCTCGGTCGAGGTCGAGTTGCGGAAGTAGAAGTACTCGAGCTCCGGTCCGACGTAGAAGTGGTCGAACCCCATTGCCTTGGCACGGTCGAGCGCCCGGCGCAGCACGTGCCGCGGGTCGCCCTCGTAGGGCGTCTTCTCCGGCGTGTGGATGTCGCAGAACATCCGCGCCACCCCTTGCTCGGCCGGCCGCCATGGGAGTGTCCTGAACGTGGACGGATCGGGCATCGCGATCATGTCCGACTCCTCGATCGGGTTGAAGCCCGTGATCGAGGAGCCGTCGAAGCCCATCCCGCCCTCGAACGCATCGGCCAGCTCGGTGGTGTTGATCGAGAACGCCTTCAGCTGGCCGAGGATGTCGGTGAACCAGAGGCGGATGAACCGGATGTCACGCTCCTGCACGAGCGCCATCACGTCATCCCGGGTGAGCGGTGCGGTCGTCGTCGCCATCGCGCCGCGAACGTTACTTGCTGGCGCGGCTCGCCAGGACGAGCGCCCGCCTGGGGCGCTGTCGACTGCTTCTAGAGCCGCGTCGTGACGCCGCGCTCGCCGAGCCAGCGGTTGGCCCAGCGCTGGAGCTCAAACAGGGCGGGCTCGAGCTCGAGGCCCATCTCCGAGAGCGAGTACTCGACCCGTAGCGGCGGACCGGAGATGACCCTCCGCTCGACCATCCCGCGCCGCTCGAGCTCCTTCATCCGTTCCGACAGGAGTCGGTCAGAGAGCTCGGGCACGGCCTGGGCGATCTCCGAGAAGCGCAGCGCGCCATCCATCAGAACCCGGAGAATCGCCCCCGTCCAGCGCCGTCCGACCAGTTCCACCGCCTCGTGATAGAGGGGGCAGCAGTGCGGCGATTCGCCGCGATCGGCCTTCGTAACCGTTTCTTCGGGCGCTCCCATCGCCGCGGAACAGCTTACGCCGCTTGCAACGCTCGCGATGCCTCGCTGGAACCGTCTACCGGCACCTCGCCGGCTACGTTGACCATCGCGGTGAAGCCCTCCAGCGCAACTGTGGCGATCGCCTCGAGGATCTGCTCATCGTCCCAGCCGGCCTCCCGCGCCTCCTCATGGAGGTGCATTGGCGCTCGGCCGCGCTCCTCCAGCAGCGCCCTGAGATAGCGCAGCAGCGCCGCCTCACGCGGATCCTTGGAGTTGAACTGCCGCGCCAGCGCGACCTCGTCGAGGGCCAGCCCGGCGGCGCGAGCGGTTCGCGAGTGCATCGCGATGCCCGGCTCGGACTGGTAGTACTCGGCGACCGCGAGCGCGATCCGCTCGAGCGTGGCCAGCGTCAGCTTGCCGTGTCGCAGCTCCGAGCGGAAGCGCGCATATGCGCGCAGCGCCGCCGGTGAGCCCGCCAGCACGCCGAGGAAGTTCGGCAGCTGGCCGCCCGTTGCGAGCGCGCCACGCAGGACCGGCACCGACCCTTCCGGCGCGGTCAGGTCGTCATGGATCTGAAACCTGCTCATTGAAGTTTTCATAGTTGACCACCAGGGGGTCCGGGGGCGGGGCGGGGGCGGGGATCTCTCCCCTTCACTTTTGAGACCTGCTTACCCTTGATAAGTGTAATTCGGCGGCACCAACCGCACAAGGGGTCACGGAGGTAATTTGCGCTCGCCGGACCGGGACCCGTGCCTGCCGCATGGCCTGCCGCGGGCAGAACACGCCTACACCTCTTATACGTAGGCGGATAAAGGCCGGATCAGCGCCCGATGCAAGCTACGTAAGCGGCCCCGCAGGGCGCGCCGATCGGCTCCTCAGCGAACGAGCTGGTGCACGACCGCGGCGTGCGCGCTCGCGGCCGCCACGAAGATCAGCAGCAGTCCGAGCAAGACCGCCCACAGCGCCGTCCGGTCAGGCCGGAAGCCCGCCCGTTCGTGGCGTCGAAGCGTCGGTCGCGCCATCGGCAGATTGCGCTCCGCCCCGTATCCACGGATGGTCACGGTGCGCCGGCCGTCGGTGGCGCCGGCGCCGTTCGGGGTGGCGGTGGCGCCGTCCCTGGGCGCGGTGGCGCGGTCCCTGGGCGCGGTGGCGCCGTTCCGGGGCGTCGTGGCGCCGTTCCGGGCGCCGTTCCGGGCGCCGTCCCGGGCGCCGTCCGGGGTCGAGCCTGCGCCGTTCCGGCGCGTGGTGGCGCCGTTGCTGGCCGGTGGGGCGTGGTCCGTGGCCGCCGTTGCCCGCGCGGCCCGCGCCCGATCCGTCTGCCTGGCAGCGGGATCCGCCGAGCCCGTTATCGGGCGCACCGGCCTCGCCGCGCGAGCCGGCGGTGTTGCCGCCGGCGCACCCGGACTCGCCGGCGGGACGATCCGCGGGCGACGGGAGGTCGGGAACTCCTGAAACGCCTCCATGTCGAGTTCCTCCCACCACGGTGCCGCATATCGACGCGCGGCACGCGCAGACGCGCCTGCTCCAGGCATGTCACCGACCCTCTTTCTGTTGCTTACGGGGTTAGCTGACGGGCTCGCGCCGAAAGAGCGGCGCTACGCGACACGCGCGATTCGCCCCAACAACCTGGGTCCCCCGCTCCCGCCGCCCGACTTGGTGCGGGCGGCGCGGGATTTCAGCTATCGCGGGTCGATCCTAACAATCCCTACGGACGGACGGGTACTGACTCGCTCGACCAATTCCGCGCAAGGTGCGGCTTGATCGCTCCTCGGCATGCCCCGCAGTGGTATTCGGTGATCTGTGATCACCCGCTTGTGGCGTGGCTGGACGGCACGAGAGAACGCCGATGCCTACGAGAGCTTCCTGCTCAGCGAGATGTTCCCGTCGATGCGTGGGATCGCTGGATTCCTAGGCGCGGACGTGCTCCGGCGCGACGACGGGCGGGAGGCGGCCTTCGTCACGCTGACCCGCTTCGACAGCCTCGAGGCGATTCGCGCGTTCGCCGGCGAGGACTACGAGACGGCGGTCATCGAACCGACGGCACGCGCGCTGCTCTCGCGCCATGACGAACGGGCTCGGCACTACACCACCTCCTCGTTTGAAGCCTGATCGCCGGCTGATGGGCGAGCTAGTCGTCGAGGTTCTCGACTATTTCGTTGGCGCGCGACCACTGGTCAGGCGGCACCACGAGATAGACGTCACCCCGCCCGAAGCGATCGAGCGGCCGATCGGCGACGCAGCTGGCGTCAACGCCCAGATCTCGGAGCCGATCGCGCCACGCCACCGCGGTCGCCTGCTCCTCGAACGTCATCACCGTCTCCCACCCGTCCAGACGCGGATCGCCCACGGAAACGGCGGGTTCTTTCACCCTTCCCGCTCTGCGGAACCGGGGCAGCGGCAAGGAGCTACTCCTTGCCCGCCACCTTGGCCACGAACTGCGCCACGTCCTGCGCGTCGACCCCCTGCACCACGTCGGCCGGCATCGTTCCCTCCCCGAGACACGCCTCCTGGCTGCCCGCCGGCGGGTTCTGGAGGCATCCGTTCTCGATCGTGTGGAGCACCAGCTGTTGAGTTGGTTGGATGACGTCGAGGTTCGGTCCTACCTTGCCTACGGCATTGGCCGCCGCGAGCGTGTGGCACAGAGCGCATCGTTCGCCAAAGATCTCCCGTCCGCGCTTCTCGGAGGCAGTCAGCTTGATCCCACCGACCTGGGCGCTGGCCCGGTTGTGATTCCCGAGCAGGAACACGATCGGAAGCACGATCGCGAACCCGACGACGACGAGCGCGAACACCCACACCACCCCCTGGCGGCTCGCCCGCGAACGCCGGCGAGGAGCGCCCGTCGCCACATGCTTCGGCCCCCCGCGCACCCCCAGGAAGAACACGCCAAGGCCGAGCACGGCCCAAAAGGCGGCAAACAGAAAGACGGCTAGCACGGTGCGGGACCTTACCGCGCTCTCCCCGCGAACGACTCATCGAGGCTCGTGCGGTGGCGCCTGACCGCGGCGCCTCCGCTGGGCGCTCCTGCAGCGGCGCCTGACCGCCGCGCCTCACCGGCGCCTGACCGCGGCGCCTCAGCGGCGCCTGACCCACCCGCCTCATCGCCGCCGCCCCGATGCGAAGCTCATCACCGGCGGCGCCACCGCACGGAAGTCCTCGGCTTCCGTCTCACGCGACTCCCCGTCGCGTTGGCCTCTCTGGTCCGCCAGACCTCGGCGGACTTGCTCGTCGAGCATCGAGAAGTCCTTGACCTCGGCCGCGATGTGGTCCGGCGCGTCGATTGCCTCGACCCGATCCACCATCACGTTGATGGCGCCACCGGCAGCCGGCAGTCGCTCCAGCTTGCCCGCGGCCAAGATCAGGGGCTCGGTTCTCACCGTCAGGCGGTGCCGTTCATAGACCTCGGCCGGGACGATCAGGTTGATCGTCCCGTGCTCGTCCTCGAGCAGCACGAACACGATGCCGTTGGCCGTCCCCGGACGTTGCCTCGCCACCACCAGCCCTCCGACCCGTACCCGGGTGCCGTGCCGCAGGGTCGCGAGCTCAACGCTCTGCACCAGCCCCTCCGGCAGCCGGTCTCTCATCAGCGCCATCGGATGCGCGTGCACCGTCAGCCCGGTCGTGCCGTAGTCGGCGAGCATCGACTCCCACCGGGACAGCGACCGGAGCTCGGGTGGCGCGGGCAGATCGAGAGGCAGGGCCAGCTGCATCCCACCCGGCACCCTCCGCCCCGGCGTCGCCACGCCCAGCTGCCACAGCGCGATCCGTCGTGCCGAACCCTGAGGCGCCGCCGTCAGGCGCCCCCTTCCATCCGAGGTCGCCCCATCCTCGACCAGCGAGTCGCACGCCCCCGACCAGGCCAGCAGCTCCAGCGAGCCCGCGCTCGAGCCCGCCCGCGAGGCGAGATCGGCGAGGCTCTTGAACCGGCCGGCCGTCTTGCGAGCGGCGACCAGCTCCCTCACCTCCTGCTCGGCGACGCCGCGAACGTAGCCGAGCCCGATGCGTACGCGAATCGCCTCCCCCTCTCCCTCGATCCCGCAATCGGCGTCGCTCTCGTTGACGTCCGGCGGGAGCACCTCGAGACCCCGTCGTTGAGCCTCGTGGACGAGCGAATCGGGCGGATAGAACCCCATCGGCTGCTCGTTCAGCAGCGAGCACAGGAACTCCGGGCTGTAGTGGACGCGCAGCCACGTCGACTGGTACGCGAGCAGGCCGAAGGCCGCGCCGTGGGCCTTGGGGAAGCCGAACCCGGAGAATCCCCGGACCATTGCGAACACCCGCTCCGCCGTCTCCTCGTCGACGGCGTGCCGCCGGATCGCGCCCGCGACGAACCGCTTGTGGTAGGCCTCGATCGCCGCGTCCGAGCGCTTGCGGCTCATCGCCCGCCGCAGTCCTTCCGCCTCGCCGGGCGAGAAGCCGGCGAAGGCGATCGCCACCTCGATCACCTGGTCCTGGAAGATGATCGCTCCGAGCGTCTCGCGCAGGGCGGGCTCGAGCGAGGGATGGTCGTAGGGGACCTGGTAATCGGGATCGACGCGCAGCCGTTGCCGGCGCTCGATGTAGGGATTGACCGCCCCTCCCTGGATAGGCCCCGGCCGGACGATCGCCACCTGCACGGTGATGTCCTTCAGATTCTCCGGCCGGGTGCGGTAGAGCGACTGCATCTGCGCCCGGCTCTCGATCTGAAAGACCCCGGTCGTCTCCGCGTTCTGGATGCACTCGTAGGTGGCCGGATCGTCGTAGGGGATCCGACTGAGGTCGATCTGCTCACCGCGCGTGCGATCGATCAATTCGACCGCCCGCTCGACCGCCGACAGCATGCCCAGACCCAGCAGGTCGATCTTCAGAAAGCCCGCATCCGAGCAGGAGTCCTTGTCCCACTGCACGATCTGACGGCCCTCCATCGCCGCCGGGACGATCGGGCAGCAGTCGATCAGTGGGCGGGTGGCGACGATCATCCCGCCCGAGTGCTGGCTCAGGTGACGTGGCAGGCCGTGTGCCTGCTCCGCCAGCCGCGCCAGCCAGACCCAGCGCCCGGTGGCGCCCCGGCGTCCCTCGTTCGCCGGCGCCCGCTCCCGCTCGAGGGCATCCGACCGCCCTGCATCCAACCCGAACGCAGAGGCGATGTCCTTGTCCACTTCGCGCGCATCCCAGCCCTCGCTGCCTCGCGCCACCCGCTCGATCTCACCGGACGGCAGCCCAAGTGCCTTGCCCAGCTCACGGATCGCTCCGCGCGCGCGGTAGGTGGGAAAAGCGGCCACCAACGCCGATTGCTCATGGCCATATCGCTCGTGAACCCGCGGGATCAGCTTCTCCCTGATATCGCGGGGGAAGTCGAGATCGATGTCCGGCAGCGAGGTCAACTCGTCATTCAGGAAGCGGCCGATCAATAGGTCGTTTTCGATTGGGTCGACGTGCGAGAGGCCGGTCAGGTAACAGACGATCGAGGAGACGCTCGACCCGCGGCCCCGTCCGGGCGGCAACAGCTTCCTGACGCTGTCGGGCCCCCTCACCTCGACCGCCACCTCACGCGCCAGCTCCAGCATGTCGTGGTGGAGCAGGAAGAACCCAGGCAACTCGAGTCGCTCGATGATTCGGAGCTCCTGCTCGAGCCGGGCCTGCGCATCCCCCTGCACCGAGCCCGCGCCCCGGTAGCGATCCTCCAGCCGCGACTGACACAGCTCGGTCAGCTTGCGCATCGCCTCCACATCCTCAGCGCCCGGATATCGGTATCCGAGGTCGCTGGTCAGATCGAACCGCAGCCGCTCGGCCAGCCGGACCGTCTCCGCCACCGCCACCGGATGCTCGGGAAAGCGGTCGACCATCGCTTCCGGCGAGGTGAGTACATGGCTGAAGTTGCCGCGCCGCTGAGGCTCCGAGGCGTCGAGCGTGGTGTGCAGGCGTACGGCGACGAAGGCGTCTTGGAGGGGCGCCCGGTGGCGCGCGTGCGCGTGCACGTTGCCGGTCGCCACGCACGGCACGCCCAACCGCTCGGCAACCCGCTCGAGCCGCCGGTTGCGCGCGCGGTCATCGCGCAGGAACGGCCGCTGGAGCTCGACCCGCAGGCGGTCGGGCCCAAAGGCATCGAGCAGTCGCCCGAGCGAGAACTCGTCGTGCACGCCTCGCAGCGCGCAGCCGCTCAGACAGACCAGTCCCTCGGCATGATCCAGGACGTCGGTCAGCTCGGCGAACGCCTGGGAAGGCGGTCCCGGCTTTTCTCTCGTGTGCGCGTGCGCGCGCGTGAGGATCCGGCACAAGTTCGACCATCCCCGCGCGTTCTCCACGAGCAGCGTCAGGTGGCGACCGTCGGCGAGATCGATCTCGGCCCCATGGATCGGACGCAGCCCCAGCGCCCTCGCCGAAACCGCGAACTCCATCGAGCCCGAGACCGTGTTGTGGTCGGTGAGCGCCATCGCCTCGTAGCCCAGCTCGAGCCCCGTCGTAGCGACCTCGTCCGGAAGCGATGCTCCATCCAGGAACGAGAACGCCGAGTGGCAGTGGAGCTCGACGTAGGGTGGCGATCCCATACGAACAAATGTTCGCATCCGGATCGGACGGTCAGCTAAACCAGTCAGAGAACCAACAAGCAGCCGCCTGTCGATCAAGCCACCTCGTGTACTCAGCAACTTTCTCGTTTCAGGGGCGTTCCCTCAGATGCGATGCGGTTGGGGCAGGGAATCTCGGTTGGGCACCAGAGAACTTGTAGGGCTGGGGGCCTGTGCCTGCTCACCGTGCTGGCGGTAATCCTGGCCGTGGCCGCTCCGGCGGCCACGGCCTCGCCTCTCACCTGGTCCACGCCCCGCCAGGTTGATCACGCCGCTCCGTTCGGGAACCCAAGCGGGTTCGCATCGCTGACCTGCCTGTCGTCCACGTGGTGCCTCGCGACTGACGGGGAAGGCAACGTGGCCACCTCCACCGATCCGGCCGGCGGATTGTGGAGCACGGCCACCGTCAGCCCCGATCCGGTGATCGCGATTTCGTGCCCTTCGCCCTCCCTATGCGTCGGCACGGCAAGGAACGGCAACATCGTCACCTCGACCGATCCGACCGGCGGCGCGGGCGCGTGGCAGACGACGTCGATCGCACCGGGCCACACGTTCTCCGCCATCTCATGCCCTTCCACCACCCTCTGCGTCGTAAGCGACACTGCGGGCGACGTGTTCACCTCGACCAGCCCGACCGGCGGTCCGGGCGCATGGAGTGCCCCCGTATCCGTCGGCACCGTGATCGAATCGCTTGCCTGCCCAACCGTGTCACTGTGTGTCGGCGCGGGTGGTCTCGCCGGAAGCAACGACAGCGCGGTGGTCACGTCAACCGATCCGACCGGCGGAAGCGGGGCGTGGTCGCCGGTTGACCTGGGCACACAGGGTCCGCTGGGATCGATCGCGTGCCCGTCCGCCTCGTTGTGCATCGCTACGCCAACTACCAAGGCGCCATGTTCACTTCGACTGATCCCACTGGGGGAAGCGCGGCGTGGACGTCCGGAGTCCCGTCCGAGTTCGGTTCCACCGTCTCCTGCGCCTCAGACACCCTGTGCGTCATGCTTGTCGGCGGATACTCCGTGCTCACCTCGACCGATCCGGCCGGCGGCGCGTCTACTTGGTCCAAGCCGGTCAGCGTCGATCCGACCGGCCTATTCGATTACAACGGTCTCGACGATCCGAACGGGGAAGTAGTTGTGTCCTGTTCGTCCGGTGGGTTCTGCGCCGTAGGCGACTCCGTGGGCTATGTCGCGACCTCGACGAACCCGGCCGCGGGGACATCGGCCTGGCAACTGACCCCCGCACTGGACGGCAATGACTCCGTGGCCAACGTCTCGTGCTCCTCGCCGACACTCTGCGTGGCGGTCGATAGCGCCGGACGACTTCTCACCTCCACCGATCCCGGTGGGAGTCAACCGGATTGGCAGGTGGGATCAACCCTCACCCTCCCCTACCAGCAGGGGTTCCAGCTTTCCTGCCCTTCGGGCTCCCTGTGCCTGGCCATGGGGGCCCTCATCCCCTCCGCCTGCCCATGCATCCCGACTTTCTTCCCGGCGAGCTCGACCGACCCAGCGGCCGGTGCGGCGGGCTGGAACACCTCGCGCAGCAACATTCTCTACTTCATCGACGGACTCTCGTGCGTCTCCAACAACCTTTGCGTCGCCGCCTCGGATGACCAGATCCTCACCTCCACCGACCCGGCCGACAACGATTCCTGGAAACACACAGACATCTCGGGCGGCCATACCGGCTACGACCCCCCTGGCGGAGTCAATACATCTTCGCAAGTTTCGTGTGACACGTCCTCGTTGTGCGTCCTTACCGGCGAGTCCGGCGAGCTTTTCACCTCGACCAATCCCGGCGGGGGCGTCTGGACACCAGTGGACCTTGACAGCAGCACTTCTGACTTCATCAACGAGTTCACGAGCGTTTCCTGCTCGTCCTTCCTGTTCACGATTTGCGCTGCGACGGACGACGCCGGCAACGTCGTCACCTCGACCAACCCAACCGGCGGCCCGTCAGCCTGGACGATCCACAAGCTCGGCCTCGCCAACCCGATTCGGCACATCGAGTGCCCCTCGCTCGAGCTCTGCGTCGGCATCGACGACCTAGACGGAAACGTCATCTGGTCCACCAACCCGACCAGTCCCGCCAGCACGTGGAACGTCGCCACCGTCGATCCCGGACGCGTGCTCCGCGCGCTGTCATGCCCGACCGCCAGCCTGTGCGTCGCCGGCGACGACATCGGCAACGTAGTCGTAGGTACCGGACCCGGGCCCGGCGTGTCCCGCGCCACCGCGCTCAAGGCTCTCACCCGCGCGCTGCGCTACTCGTGCGTGCGCCAGCCCATTGTCCGCATCCGCCGCCGCGGCGGCTGCCCCACCCCGTTCATCTCGCCAGGACCCGGAAAAGTCACGATCACCTGGCTAGGCCCCCGCGGCGGAACCATCGCGGCGGGACAGGTCCTGACCCCAACCGGTCACGGGCTCACGGTCCACGTGCCCCTCACCAAGAACGGCAAAAAAGTCCTCCGCCACACCAAACGCATCAAGATCCGGATCCGCGCGACCTTCGAAGACCTCGCCGGCCACGTCTACACCAAGACCGAAAAGGTCACCCTGAAGAACTAGACGGCCGCCGGGGCGCCCTCGAGCAGCGTCAGCAACTGAGCGCGATCCGGGCCGTACGCCGGCGATGGCCCAGGGTCCCCCGCGAGCTCCCGGATCCGCTCGACGAAGCCATCGTCCGCACACGTCTCCTGAAGCCGGGTCAAGCAGACGCGGGATGCCATGAAGGCGCGGTACACATCGGGGTCGCGTGCGACCGCGCCCATGAGCGTCGGCATGAGGGCCACCCAGGACGGACCCGGCGGCGGTGGGGCG
>DATBYI010000375.1:0-4494 GCA_036513815.1 Solirubrobacteraceae bacterium | reverse complement strand
GTGCTCGCGTTCGAGGGGGACTCTCAGGTCCGCTGGTTCGAGGGCAACTTCGAGGCCTACGAGTCGTTCCGGCACGAGCAGCTCGGGGCCGAGGCCGACCGGCCGCACCGCATCACCTATAAGAAGCTCGTCCGCGGCTGAGGCGCCGCCGTCAGGCGCCGCCGACCCACTCTAAGGTGTCCGTCATGCCATCCAAGGCCGTCCTCATCACCGGCTGCTCTTCGGGCATCGGGCACGCGACGGCACAGCGCCTCGTGAGTGACGGGTGGAAGGTCTACGCCACCGCGCGCAAGCCGGAGACGCTGGCTGACCTCGAGCGGGCCGGCTGCAAGACGCTCGCGCTCGACGTCACCGACGAGACCTCGATGACGGCCGCCGTCGACGCTGTCGTACAGGCCGAGGGCGCCGTTGGCGTCCTCGTCAACAACGCCGGCTACAGCCAGTCCGGCGCGGTCGAGTCGGTCCCGCTCGAGCAGGTGCGCCGCCAGTTCGAGACCAACGTGTTCGGCCTGATCCGGATGTGCCAGCTCGTGCTTCCCGGGATGCGCGAACAGCACTGGGGTCGGATCGTCAATCTGAGCAGCATGGGAGGCCGGCTGACCTTCCCGGGCGGCGGGCTCTACCACGCGTCCAAGTACTCGGTCGAGGCGATCTCCGATGCGCTGCGCTTTGAGGTGCGCGGGTTCGGCGTCGAGGTGATCGTGCTCGAGCCCGGCCTGATCGTGACGAACTTCGGCGAGACCGCGGCCGGCTCGGTGGGGGCCGCTCCGACCGGCGGGCCCTACGCCGACTTCAACCGCGACGTGGCGGGGGCCGTCGAGGGCGTGTACAAGGGTCCGCTGGCCAAGCTGGGCGGCGGCCCTGAGACGGTGGCCAAGACGATCGCAAACGCGCTGGAGTCAGAGCACCCGAGGACCCGGTACCCGGTCACGGCGAGCGCACGACTGATGATGGTTCAGCGCAAACTGCTGCCCGACCGCGTGTGGGACCTGCTCATGCGCACCCAGTTCCCGGTGCCGAAAACGTAGCCGCCCGGCTTGCGTCTGCCCAACCTGAGGACCGACCTGTCGCCGCTGCGCGAGAGCCGCGACCTGCGACTCGTCGTGCTCGGCGGCTTCCTCTCGGGCCTCGGCTCGCAGGCGACGCTGGTTGCGCTCCCGTACCAGGTCTACGTGCAGACGCACTCGGCGCTGCTCGTCGGGTTGCTTGGTTCCGTCGAGCTCGCCCCCCTGGTGGCGGCCTCGCTATTGGGAGGTGCCTTTGCGGATCGGGTGGACCGTCGCACGCTCCTGCTGCTCGACCAGATCGGCCTCGTGCTCACCGCGGCGGGGCTCGCCGTGGCGGCTTGGCTCGGACATCCACCTCTCGTGGCCCTATACGCCTTAGCGGCCCTGCTGGCGGCGTTCACGGCGCTCCAGAGCGTGACCACCTCGGCGATCGTGCCGGGCGTTGTCTCACGCGAGCAGCTCCGCAGCGCGCTGGCGCTGAACTATGGCCTGAGCACGCTCACGATGGTTGTCGGGCCGGCGATCGGTGGGGTTCTGATCGCCGCGCTTGGTCTGCCCTGGGCGTACGGGGCGGACGCCGTCAGCTGCGCGGCCATGGTGGTCGCCGTGCTCGCGATGACGCCGCAGCCGCCTGTGACAGTCGGCCCACACGAGCGTCTCAGACGTTCCATCGCCGAGGGGCTGCGCTACGTGCGCGGCAACCAGGCCCTGCTGGGCTCCTTCGCGATCGACCTCGTGGCGATGGTCTTCGGGATGCCGCGGGCGCTGTTCGCGGTCCTCTCGGTCAGCGTCTACCACACCGGCGCGGCGGGGACGGGTGCGCTCTACTCGGCCGTCGCCGCGGGCGCCACCGTGGCGGCGCTGACCACCGGGTGGCTCCGCCACATCTCTCGGTTGGGTCGTGTCGTCGTGTGCGCGGTGATCGCGTGGGGCGTCGCGGTGGCGCTGGCCGGACTGGCCGGGTCGCTGTGGCTCGCGGCCGTCCTGTTCGCGCTCGCCGGCGCGGCCGACTCGATCAGCGCCGTGTGCCGGACGACGATCAACCAGACGGTCACCCCCGACCACATGCGCGGGCGCATGTCCGCCGTTTTCTCGCTGGTCGTGAGCGGCGGACCTCGGCTCGGGGACATCGAGTCGGGGGCCGTGGCCGGCGCCGCCGGACCGCGGTTTGCCGTCGTCTCGGGCGGAGTGCTGTGCGTGCTCGGAGTCGGGCTGGTGGTCGCCGCGTTCCCGGCGCTCCTGCGCTACGACGCCGATGAGTGGATCGCCGCGTCGAGCGCGTCGCGCAGCTCCGACGCATCGCGCGCCACCGCGTCGGCCTCGACGAGTTCCTCCGCGCCGAACTGACCGGTCGCCACCGCGATGCAGCGCACGCCGTCCGCCCGGGCGCAGGCGATGTCGCGCGGCGTATCGCCGATCACGATGGTCTGCTCGCGCGGGTATGAGATGCTCGCCAGGCCATCCTGTCGGCCGGCCCGGCGGCGGGCGATCCCGGGCAGCGCCGCGCGATCCTCCGAGTCAGACCCGAACCCTCCGGGCACCGAGGCGAACCACTTTCCGAGCCCGGCGCGGCTCAGCTTCAGGCGCGCCACCGGCTCGTAGTTGCCGGTCACCAGCCCGAGCTCGTGATCGTCGCGGCGACCGTCCAGCCACTCGAGCACCCCTGGGATACCGGGGACGACGTACGAGCTCAGGTCGGGTGGGCAGATCTGCGCGTAGATCCGGCAGCACGCCTCGCGCACATCAGCGGCCCGCTCGTCGATCCGACGGGCGGACACGCCCCGATCGAGCAGGATCAACCGGGCGATCTCGCCGTCGGTGCGCCCGGCCGGATTGATCCGCTCCCGCAGGTTGTCCGGGTCGACGCCGTGCACCTCCCTGATAGCCCTATTCAACGCGTCGGCGTGCGCCTTCCCGGCCCGCGTCAGCAGCGTGCCGTCGATGTCGAACAGCAGCAACACCGCGGCGGGCCCGGCTCAGCGCTCGAACGAGGTGCCCGGCTCGAGCCGCTTGGCGAACGACGCGATCAGGCGCGCCGCGGCGTCGATGTCGGCGAGCGACACCATCTCGACCGGCGAGTGCATGTACCGGCACGGGATCGAGACCAGGCCAGTCGGGACCCCGGCGCGACTCAGGTGAATCGCGTCGGCGTCGGTTCCCGTGCCCTTGCCGAGCGACTCGAGCGTGAACGGGATCCCGTCCGCCTCGCCCGTCTCATATAAGCGCTCGAACACGAGCGGATGCAGCGAGGTCCCGCGGGCGATGACGGGGCCCGAGTCGAGCGGATGCTTGGTGATCGGCCCGAGCTCGATGCCGGGCTGGTCGGTGGCGAAGGTCAGATCGACGACCACCGCGACGTCTGGATCGTGCGCGAACGCACTCGTCCGCGCGCCGGCAAAGGTCGTCTCCTCCTGGGTGACGGCCAGGGCGAGCACGTCGCCGGGCGCGCCACCGTCCTGCGCGACCAGACGGGCCGCCTCCGCGGCGACGTAGCAGCCGACGCGATTGTCCAGCGAGCGCGAGACGACGCGATCGTGGCGGTACTCGACCGGCTCCGCGTCGATCACGGCCCAGTCGCCGATGCGGACGAGCTGGTGGGCCTCGTCGGCGTCCCTGGCCCCGATGTCGATGTGGAGCTCCCTGGTCTCGGGCACCTTCCGCCGGTCCTCGTCCTTGAGCAGGTGGATCGGCTTTCGCCCGATCACCCCGGGCACATCGCCGTGCCGGGTGTGAATCCGTACCCGCTGGCCGATCAGGACTCCGGCGTCCCAGCCTCCGACCTGGCCGAAGCGCAGGTAGCCGTCGTCGTCGATGTGCGAGATGTGCAGCCCGATCTCGTCGATGTGGCCGACCACGGCCACCGTCAGGCCACCGCTGGTGCCCGGCACGCGGGCGTATGAAGAGCCGACGCGGTCGCCGCCGACCTCCTTCGCGAAGCTCGAGCAGTACTCCCGCCACACCTTGGCCGGGGACGATTCGTGACCCGAAGGACCCGGTGCACGGAGAAGGGCCATGAGGAATTCCGGCGTACTCATGCACCGAAGGCTATTCACTAAGACGCCCGATTGCGGAGTTGTGGGTCCCGAAGCGTGTTCGGCGCCCTCCTTCCGGGTATCACCTCCCAGGCATGTCTCCGGACCTGAAAGTCGACGACCCCGACACCGAGCTCGACTCGATCCGCGGCCTTCTGGCCGAGCGCGGAATCGGCCTGCACGGCGCCGACGAAGACCGCGCGGCCGATGCACGGCGCGAGGCGAGCTACCGCACCCACCACACGGCCGAGCGCACGCTCGACTCGATGTCGCTGTTCATGGCCGAGGTGCGGCGCCATCGCCTGCTCAACCGCTCCGAGGAGGCCGCGCTGGCGCGCCGGATCGAGCGCGGCGACCTGGCCGCCAAGGAGCGGATGGTCAACTCGAACCTTCGGCTGGTCATCTCGAACGCGCGCAGTTACGAGGGCCTCGACCTCCCGCTCCTCGACCTCATC
>DATBYI010000374.1:0-7310 GCA_036513815.1 Solirubrobacteraceae bacterium | reverse complement strand
GGCCCAAAAACCCCGGAAATCATCGAGATTGCGGGATCGCCTTATCCCAATGTCCAGGACCCCCCTCCATTTGCTGGACGTGAGGATATGGCTGCCCGAATGCCGCGATACGAGACTCGCTGTGCAAATTGGCGTCGCCAGGCCTTGCTGTGCGACGTACCCAAGCACAAGGAGATCCAGTTGCCACTCGAAGCACCAAGCTGGCTCAATTCGGGCGACACGTCGTGGCAGATAACCGCCGCGACGCTTGTCGGCCTGATGAGCGTGCCCGGCCTGGCAGTGCTCTACGGCGGCGTGATGCAGAAGCGCTGGTCGATCAACAGCATGATGCTGACGTTCGCCACGTTCTCGGTCGTGCTGGTCGTGTGGGTCCTGTGGGCCTTCAAGATGGGGTTCGGTTCCCCGTTCCACGGCCTGTCGCACAGCGGCTTTTTCGGGAACTTCATCGGTAAACCCGGCCCGGTGCTCTCGCACACCGCGCTGCAGCACCAGGCGAATATCCCGCTGATTGGAAGCGACGCGTTCCCACAGTCGGCGCTCGTCTACTTCCAGTTCGTGTTCGCAGCGATCACCCCGATCCTGGCCTTGGGGTCGGTGCTCGGGCGCGTGAACTTCAAGGCGTGGATCCCGTTCTGCGTGCTGTGGATCACGTGTGTCTACGCGGTCGACGCGTTCCTGCTCTGGGGCGGTGGTTTCTTCGCCCAGCACGGAGCGGTTGACTTCTCCGGCGGCTACGTGATCCACCTGTCGGCCGGTGTGGCCGGGTTCGTCGCCGCGGCGGTGATCGGACCACGACTACAACGCGACCGCGAGATCGACGCGCCAAACAACGTCGCGATGGTCGCGGTCGGCGCCGGCCTGCTGTGGCTCGGCTGGAACGGGTTCAACGGCGGCGACCCATACGCCTCGAACATGTCAGCCGCGGCGGCGGTGCTCAACACCAACCTGTGCACCGCGGTGGCGCTGCTCGTGTGGATCGCGTGGGACTACCTGACCGGCCGGAAGCCGTCGATGATCGGCACGGTCAACGGCATGATCGTCGGACTGGTCGCGATCACGCCAGCGGCGGGCTACGTCAACGGCTGGGGCGCGATCGCGCTGGGGGTCATCGCCTCGACGATCGTCTACTTCGCGCTCAACTACATGAGCCGCCTGCGGCCCTTCCGCAACGTCGACGACACGCTCGGCGTGATCTACACGCACGGGGTCGCTGGTCTCGCCGGCGGCCTGCTGGTCGGTGTCTTCGCCGACCCGCAGATGGCGCTGTTCTACAAGACCAGCAAGCACGGCCTGGTCGCCTCGGGCGGGGTCGCCGGCCTCGTCCACGGCAACGCGACACTGCTCAAGTGGCAGTTCTTCGCGGCGTTGTTCGTGATCGCGTGGACTGCGGTGGTCACGTTCATCCTGCTCAAACTGGTCGGGTTGTTCATTCCACTGCGGATGTCCGAGAAGAACATGGAGATCGGCGACGTTGCCGAGCACGGCCACGAGGTGTACCCGTCCGACGTTCCGTCGCTCGGGTACCCCGGTGGCATCCCCGGCATCGCAACGGGAGCGGGCCACGCCGCCACGCCCACGACCGTCTGAGGCCGATTTGGAGCCCGCCCGCCCGCACGTCAGCAGGCGGGCGGGTCTCCATTCAACACCGCTGGCCATCGTCTCGAGTGCGGTTGCGGGCGACGGTATTGAACGCGTCGCCCGTTCTGCATCCGAGGCGCTCAGCCAGCCCGTCGCGATCATCCTTCCCTCCGTGGGTGCGCCCGTCGTATGGCCGACGGGCGCCCTCGCGCCGGGGGTGCTGACCGAGCTGGTCGAGCATGCGGTGGCGCTGGCCGGTGGCGCCGTGACCGAGCCGCCGATGGCGGTGGCGCACGTCGAGCCGATCCGAATCGGGCAGGAGGTGGTGGGAATCGTGGCGACAACCGCCGGCATGCTCGCCAACGGCTCCCGCGAGGGCCAGGCTGACTGGCTCGAGGCGACGGCGGCCGCCGCGGCGGTCACCCGACTCATGCACGGCGGCCCGGACGGTGACGAGGGTGACCTGGCCCGGGCGCTCCTCGGGGCGCTCGTGGCTGCGCCGGCGCCCGAGGTCCAGGCGCTGCTCGCGGACGGGCACCGGCTGGGGGTGGACCTGAGCGCCGGCGCGATCGCCGTGTGTTGCCGGGGGCCGGCGACGGCCGACGTCGACCCGGACCACGGCGTGCTCGTCGCCGAGCTCGGGACGGGGTGGGTAGTCGGCCTGGTGTCGCTGGCCGACGAACGCGCCGGCGAGCGCCACGCCGCCGCGCTGGCCGAGCGGCTGTCCGCGGATGGCGTCGCGGTCGGCGTGTCCGCGCCCCGCCGTCAGCCGGGACTGCTCCACGAGGCGCTTCACGAGTCGATGCTGCTGGCTCAGCTCGCCGAGCTGGCCGGTGGTCCCGAGGCGGCGTTGGCCGGCCCGGACGAGACGTATCGCCTGTTGATCGGAGTGCTGCTGCGAGATCCCGAGGAGGTCGAGTTACTGCGGGCAAGGACGATCTCCCCGCTCCTCGCGTACGACGCCGAGCACGACACCGAGCTGCTGGTCACGCTCGCGACGTTCCTCGCCCATCACGGCTCGACCACCGAGACCGCGGAGGCGATGAGCCTTCACCGTCACACGGTGGGCTACCGACTGTCGCGGGTGCAGGAGGTGTCGGGACTCTCCCCCTACGAGTCCGACGGCCGCGAGCGACTCAGCCTCGGACTCAAAGCCGCGCAGATTCTGGCGGCAGAAGAACGACTATCACAACCCGGATAGGCTCGCGCCTATCAAGACTGAATGAAGGAGGAAACGGTGGCCACCACAGAGAGCGAACACACCGCGATGGCGGCGGGTGCCACGAGTCCCGCCGATGTGCTCGAGTTCGCCGCCGAGCGTGGGGTCGAGATGGTGGATCTGAAGTTCGTGGATCTGCCCGGGACGTGGCAGCACATGACGTTGCCGATCGGCGCCATCGACGCCGGCGACTTCGAATCCGGCCTGGGCTTCGACGGCTCGTCGATCCGCGGCTTTCAGGAGATTCACGAGTCCGACATGCTCCTGATGCCGGACCCGTCGACCGCGTTCGTCGATCCGTTCTATACGCGGGGCACGCTGTCGCTGATCTGCTCGGTTGCCGATCCGGTGCTCGGCGAGCCCTACGCGCGCGATCCCCGGTTCGTGGCGCACAAGGCCGAGCAGCACCTCGTCGCGACCGGGATCGCCGACGTGGCCTACTTCGGCCCCGAGGCCGAGTTCTTCGTGTTCGACCACATCGCCTACGAGCAGGTCGAGAACCGCGCCTTCTACGAGGTCGACTCGAGCGAGGGCTTCTGGAACACCGGCGGCGCGGCGAGCGCGAAGCCCAACCTGGGCTACAAGCTCCGCCAGAAGGAGGGGTACTTCCCGGTCCCGCCGGCCGACTCGATGGCCAACCTGCGCTCGGAGATGGTGGCGATCATGGAGACGCTCGGTATCCGGTGCGAGTTCCATCACCACGAGGTGTCCTCTGGCGGGCAGGGCGAGATCGACATGCGCTTCCAGCCGCTGCTCCGGATGGCCGACCAGATGATGATCTACAAGTACGTGGTCAAGAACGCCGCGCACGCCGCCGGTAAGACCGCAACCTTCATGCCGAAGCCGATCTTCCAGGAGAACGGCTCGGGCATGCACGTGCACCAGTCGCTGTGGAAGAACGGCGACCCGCTGATGTACGGCCAGGGCGGCTACGCCCATCTGAGTGACCTGGCCAAGCACTACATCGCAGGGTTGCTGACGCACGCCCCGGCGTTGCTGGCGTTCTGCGCGCCGACGACGAACTCATATCGCCGGCTGGTCCCGGGGTATGAGGCGCCGGTGAATCTCGTCTACTCGGCGCGGAACCGCTCGGCCTGTGTTCGCGTGCCGATGTACCACGAGGCGCCGAAGTCCAAGCGGATCGAGTTCCGCTCGCCCGACCCGACCGCGAATCCGTATCTGGCCTTCTCCGCCTTGATGCTGGCCGGACTGGACGGGATCAAGCGCGAGCTCGACCCCGGTGAGCCGCTCGACGCCGACCTGTACGAGCTGCCGGCGGAGACGCTGGCCAAGATCGCCACCGTGCCGTCCTCGCTCGAGGCCTCGCTCGACGCGCTCGAGGCCGACAACGCGTTCCTGCTGGAGGGCGACGTGTTCACGCCCGGGCTGATCGAGGCCTATGTGAGGTACAAGCGCGAGGAAGAGGTTGACGCGATCCGGTTGCGGCCGCATCCTTGGGAGTTCGCGCTGTACCACGACGCTTAAGGTTTCGGTTGTTCGGGGGCCGTCAATCCCCTTCGGCGGCACCGCGCCCTTTATTCCCGCTCGATGGGCGAAGCGGACCGGGCGCGAGTGCCGGCGAAGGGGACCGACGGCCCCCCTTTTGCGTTGCTTTGCGTCGTGCCCACCGCGGGTGCCACGAATGCGTTGCGGTCCGGCTCCGCGTGGGTGAAAGCTGGGTGGACGCCGCCCCCGTCCCCCGTCCCCCGCTTGCCGCTCCCCCGCGCTCCCCCGCGCTCCCCGGGGCGCGCACCTGCCTAACTCGACACGGCGGCTCCATCCCCTGGGGTGTGACGAGCTAGGCATGTGGGGGATGGGTAAGTCGTCACGCCGGCGGGGAATTGCGGCGCGTGACGGGTTATGCAGGTCGATTCGAGCGGCGGACCTTCCCCACGAGGCGCGACCACGCGCTCGGCGGACGGGGCTGGGTCTTCAGCCACTCGTCCCTGGACGCGAGCTTCCCAGCCTTTCGGGCGGCCACGACGCAGTCGGTGTGGGCGTGCCGGCGCCGGCTGTGATCGCCCTCGGGGAACATCAGCATGTGCTCGCTGAGCGCCGGCAGATGGCGCCCGCACAACGGGCATCGGTAGGTGGCGGGCTTCAGGTTCTGGGCGCGGCGGACGGACCACCAGCGCGCTGGCGGGCGCTCGGCCATGTGTCCAAGGATGGCACCGCCCGCGGGCTCGAACGCTATCTTCGACGGCTATGGAGCACCGCGACGAGCGCATCGTGGTCGAGACCGACCGGTACCGGATCACCGGGGTTCTGCGGCTCCCGCGGGACGGCTACCGCAGCCGGCTGACCGACTACCTGAACTCCTCCGAACGTGCGTTCGTGGCGCTGACCGACGTCGAGCTCGTCCCGTTCGACGGTGGCGAGACTCAGCACCAGCCGTTCCTGGTGGTGTCGCTCAACCACGTCGTGGTCGCGATGCCCGACGACGGCGAGCCGATCGACTGAGACCCGGTCCATTCGCCGAAAACAGCCCGCGGCGGGCGATTCGCGTGTTATCCCACGGCGGGGCGTGTTACCCCACGACGGCTGCGAGGTATGGTTTTACGTAATGGCTACGCACCCGGCAGATGACCTCGAGGGCCTCAGTCGCAGCGAGGTCCTCCGCGCCTCGCCGCGGATGTTCGACTGGGGGCTGTTCGAGAAGTTCTCGCGGGTCCACTGGAGCGTCCCGCCGATCATCTTCGTGCCCGTCATCGCGGTCCTGCTCATCGAGGGTTTCGTCCACGGCGTCGGCTGGTCGGCCGTCTACTGGATTCCTGCCGGCTACCTGTTCTGGACGCTGACCGAGTACTGGCTACATCGGATCGTCTTTCACTTCGAGCCCGAGAAGGGGATCGGCGCACGGCTGCACTGGATCATCCACGGCGTCCACCACGACCATCCGAACGACCCGCTGCGGCTCGTGATGCCGCCGGCACTGAGCGTCCCGCTGGCTGCCGTGTTCGTCTACGGCTTCTACCTGGTCATCGGTAGCCCGGGATTCCTCCCTTTCGGCGCGGCGTTCCTCGCCGGTTACCTGGGCTACGACATGCTGCACTACCACGTGCACCATCACCGGCCCAAGACCGCGCTTGGCAAGCGCCTGCGCGAGCTGCATATGCGGCACCACTTCCAGAACCACGAGCGCGGCTACGGTGTCAGCGCGCCGTTCTGGGATCACGTCTTCGGCACGGCGCCGAAGAAGATCCGCTAGAGCGACAAGGGAGTCGATGGGAGTCGGAGCGGCGATCGCCGCGGTGGCGATGGCCCTTCCCGAACGGCGGGTCTCGAACCAACAGCTCGCCGCCCGGCTCGGTGTGGACGCGGACTGGATCAGCAAGCGCACGGGCACGCGGGAGCGGCCGTGGGCCTCGGCCGATGAGCGGCTCAGCGCGCTCGCCGCGGAAGCGGGCCGACGCGCGCTCGAACGGGCGGGCGTCGCGCCGCACGACGTTGACCTGGTGCTCGTCGCGACGTCAACCGCCGACGAGATCACCCCGAATGCCGGGCCCCTCGTGGCCGGCCTGATCGGCGCGGACCAGGCGGGGGCACTCGACATCGGCGCGGCGTGCACAGGCTGGCTGTCGGCGCTGTCGCTGGCCTGCGGCCAGATCGAGTCGTGTCGCGCGCGACACGCACTCGTGGTCGGCGCCGACTTCTTGTCGCGCTTCCTCGACGAATCCGATCGCGACACCGCGCCCCTGTTTGCCGACGGCGCCGGTGCCGCGGTCCTGTCGGCGACAGAGTCCGCCGACGAGCGAGTCGGCCCGGTCGTGCTGCGCGCCGACCATTCGGGATCGCACCTGATCAGACTCGCGCGCGGCGAACAAATCCAGATGGACGGGGCCGAGGCCTTCCGCGCCGGCGTGAGCTCGCTGGCCGAGGTCACATCCCAGGCCCTCGCCGCCAGCGACTGTCGCCTCGATGAAATCGATCTGTTCGTCTACCACCAGGCCAACTCGCGCATCCTGCGCGCCGTCGCCCAGAGACTCGGCCTGCCACCCGAGCGCGTCGTCGACTACGTCGACCGCTTCGCCAACGCCTCGACCGCGACGCTGCCGATCGCGCTGACCGTGGCGGAGTCCGAGGGACGGATTCAGCCGGGCGATCGCGTCCTGCTGGCCGCGTTCGGAGGTGGACTCACCTGGGGTGCGGCCGTGGCCCAGTGGAGCTCACGCGCGTCAAGCCCGGCCGCCGCGCCGGCGGCGGCGGAGCCCGCCACCGCCTAGCCGAGCGTGACGCCGACCGTGTAGTAGGCCGGCTCGCGTACGTGCGGCGCCGGGACCTGCTTGATCACTCGCAGCGTGTGACGCTTGCGGGTTACGGGATCGTCGTGCACCTTGCCGAGATGACAGTCCTGCTTGAGCAGCGCCGCCTCGACCTGCGCGAGCGTGTTGTGCGTCAGGTACGGAACTCGACACGGAATGGCCGAGAACGGTTTCAGCCCGCGGTCGTCCACGCGCGTGGCGCCCGCGACGGCGGTGACCAGGTAGCGGTTCTTCGGCCCGAAGCGCCAGTA
>DATBYI010000373.1:0-5094 GCA_036513815.1 Solirubrobacteraceae bacterium | reverse complement strand
GCGCTTCCCGCTGAACATGCTCTCGACGATGACCCACGACACCAAGCGCTCGGGCGACGTGCGGGCGCGGATCGGCGCGCTGGCGTCGATCCCCGACGAGTGGTCGGCGCACGTGGAGCGCTGGCTGGAGATGACCGACGGCCTGCGCTCCCCTGACGGCGCCCCCGATGACGCCGAGCGCTACTTCCTCTTCCAGACGCTCGTGGGGGCGTGGGTGATCTCGCCCGAGCGCATCGAGGCCTACATGGAAAAGGCGCTGCGCGAGGCCAAGCGCAACACCGACTGGGTGAAGCAGAACCACGACTGGGAAGAGGCGGTCAAGCGCTTCTGCCGCGAGCTGTACTCAGACCAGACTTTCATCGCTGACTTCGAGCCGTTCGCCGTCCGGGTGGCTGAGCTCGGGGACCGCGCCGCGCTCGGGCAGCTCGTGCTCAAGCTGACCACGCCGGGAATCCCCGACATCTACCGGGGCGACGAGCTGCCCTTCCGCGCGCTGGTCGATCCCGACAACCGCGAGCCGGTCGACTTCGACTGGCACCAGGCCATGCTCCGCCGGTTGATGGGCGGCTCACCGCCGGTGGCGCAGACGCGCAAGATGTTCGTGATCCTGCGCCTGCTCGGACTTCGCGCGCGCCGGCATGCGCCGTTCGCGGGCGACTACGTGCCCGTCGACGGCGGCGCCGACACGTGCGCGTTCCTGCGCGGAGGCGACCTGCTGGTCGTCGCCGCCCTACGCCAACCGCCGTTCGAGGGCACGCTTTCGGACCTCCCCGGCGGACACTGGCGAGACGTCCTGCGCGGCGACGAGCGTTCGTTCGGCTCTCGCGAGCCGGTGACCCGGCTCGTCGGCGAGCTCGGCGTCGCCGTGTTCGAGCGCCTCTAGTCCGCCGCCGGCTTGCGACTCCGCGCCGCGCGTCTGGTCGATGCGCGCGGCACGACCCGGGTGGGAACGATGACTTGGCGCTCCGCGAGGAAGTCCAGCGCTAGCCCGTCGACCGCTGTCCCGAACCGGCTCGGACCCGCGCCAGAAGTGTGATCCTTCCGGTGTGGGACGGCGGCGCCTGTGGCTTTTGGTGGTAGTTGTTCTCATGCCGGCGGCGACGGCGGGACTGGCGGAGGCCAGTCCCGCGCACGTGGCCAAGGCGTGCGCGACGAGCGGCCTGCGACCGAAGGGCAGGACCCAATCGATCACCGTCCGCGGCGCGTCGTGCGCGCGGGCCCGGACGGTGGTGCAGGAGTGGTACGACAGGCTCAAGACCGATGATCGGTGCATCTGGGCGGACGGGAGTTACAAGCCCGGCATCTGCACCGTCAAGGTCTGGCACTGCAGCTCGTACCACACGGTCAACGGGCAGACCTACCCGGTCACGTGCAAGTCCGACGCCGGCCGGCGCGAGGTCCACTTCGTCAACCAGGTGTGACCCGGGGCCTGCGCCCCGGCGGGGCCCCCGGCGCGGCCTAGATCAACCGAGCTCGCGCAGTAGGTCGTCGAGATCGAGGTCGGGCCCGAACTCGACCGCGATGTGGCCCTGCTCGTCGCGCGGCCACTCCTCGGGCGGCCGGTCCCACATGAGCTCGAGCGTATTGCCGTCGGGATCGACGATGTAGATCGCCTCGTGCGTTCCGTGGTCGGTGCGCTGGCGGATCGGCCAATCCACGTCCTTCAGGCGCCGGTACGCATCGGCCAGCGCGCGCCGCGTCGGATAGGCGATCGCCACGTGGTGTAGTCCCGTGACGCCGTCGGGCGACGGCGACCCGCCCTTCGACTTCCACGTGTTGAAGCCCAGGTGGTGGTGATAGCCGCCGGCGGACAAGAACAGGATGTCGCCCGTTGTGCCCCAGCCCGGCACGTCACGTGCCTCGGAGATCACGTCGAACCCGAGCACGCCGACATAGAAGTCGCGGATCCGGTCGATGTCCGCCGTGCGCAGGTGGGTGTGTCCGATCCGGACGCCCGGGTCGATCGGGTCCGCCGCCCGCGCGATCGGAGTGATGCTGCCCTGGGGACCGATCACGACACGTAATGGTGTCACGAACCGCCCCCACCCGGTAGGGTCGCGCCCGGCCATGCGCGTCCTGCTCGTTTCCTGGGAGTACCCGCCGGTGATCGAGGGTGGCCTCGGCCGTCACGTGCGAAAGCTCTCCGAGCAGCTCGTCCGCGACGGCGCCGAGGTGCACGTGCTCACGCGCGGTGGCGGTCGTCTCCCCGCCGAGGCCGACCAGCACGGCGTGATCGTCCACCGCGTGCGCGAGCCGCCGTTCCCGAAGGACCCGACCGCGTTCGTGCGATGGGTCGACGCGATGAACGCCCACATGCACGCGCTCGCCTCCGACCTGTGCGACCGCTTCGAGTTCGACCTCGTCCATTCGCACGACTGGCTCGTGGCCGGAGCCGCCGGACCCGCCGCGCGGGCGATCGGCCGCCCCTGGCTCGTCACCGTCCACGCCACCGAGTACGGCCGCCACCAGGGCTGGGTCCAGAACCATCCCCAGTCCCACATCCACGCCGCCGAGCGAGCCATGGTGCGAAGCGCCGACCAGGTGGTCACCTGCTCGCGCTACATGCGCGTCCACGTCGCCAACGTGTTCGGCGTCCGCCCGGCCAAGATCACCGCGATCCCCAACGGGATCGACCCCGGCGACCTCGAGCCGGTCTTGGCCGACCTGCCCGCGCTGCGCTCCAAGTACGCGGCGCCCGGCGAGCTGCTCGTGCTGCTGGTCGGCCGGCTCGTCTACGAGAAGGGCTTTCACCTCGCGCTCGACGCGCTCGCCCCCTTGGTCCACCGCCTCGGCGGGGTGCGCTTCGTCGTCGCCGGCACCGGCACGGCGGAGGCCGAGCTCAAGCGCCAATCCCGCCGCCTCGGCCTGACCGGCCACGGCGTCTTCCTCGGCTGGGTGGGCGACGACATGCTCCACTCGCTCTACCGCGTCTCCGATCTCTGCATCGTGCCTTCGCTCTACGAGCCATTCGGGCTCGTCGCACTCGAGGCGATGGCGTCCGGCTGCCTGTGCGTCGTCGCCGATACGGGCGGTCTGCGCGAGGTCGTGCCCGTCGAGGGCACCGTCGGCCTGCGCTTCCCCTCGCGCGACGCCACCGCGTTGGGCGCGGTCCTCGAGCGGGTCCTCACCGACGACGCGGCGCGGGCGCAGCTCGTCGCCGACGCCCGCGAGCATGTGCTCCGGTTCGACTGGGCCGAGGTGGCGCGACGGACCGCCGAGGTCTACGAAGCCCTCGTTGCCGGAGCGAACGAGGCGCCGCCGTCAGGCGCCGCCGACCGTCCAACGACCCGCGCGAGTTGACGGGGCGACTCGCCTGCCGCGCCGTCTTCCTCGACGCCGGCGGCGTCATCGTCCTGCCGGACCGCCACCTGCTCGCCACCGCCCTCGCCCGCGCCGGCATCCACATCGAGGCCGACGCGGTGCCCGGCGCCCACTACCTCGCCGTCCGCAAGCTCGACCGCCCCTCCACCCGCCAGGACTACGCGGCCGCGCTCTTCCCCCAGCTTGGAATAGTCCCCGGACAGACGGCGGAAGCGATCGCCGTCTGGGAGCGACTCGCCGACCGCGCGCGCTCCGATCGCGTCCTCTGGAGCGAGCCGACCCCCGGCGCCACCGAGACGATCGCCGCCCTTCGCCACGCGGGCCTCGCCGTCCTGATCGTCACCAACTCGGACGGGCACGGCGAGGAGAACCTGCGCGCGACCGGCTTCGCTGAAGTGCCAGTCATCGACTCGACCGTCGTCGGCGCCGCGAAGCCCGACGCGCGCATCTTCGAGATCGCGCTCGAGCGCGCCGGCGTGGACGCAGGCGCCACCGTGCACGTCGGGGACACGCTCATCAACGACGTCGCCGGCGCCCAAGCCGCCGGCGTCACGCCGATCCACTTCGACCCGCTGCGGCTGTGCCGCGCCACCGACCACCGTCACGTCCGGTCGCTTCCCGGCGTCTGGCGCCACGTCGAGCGCGTGGGTGGATAGTGCGTCCACACCCCCGGGTCGGGAGGTCGGTGGCGCGTGATCCACACTCGCGGTGGCGCAGGGAGCGCGGACCCGGCGCCGTGTGGATGACAAGCCACTCCCCGCCGAAATCCGGGGCAGTGGCCTATCAGCCCCCTCTACTGTGGATGACGCGCCACTCCCCACGCCCAAATCCGGGCAGTGGCGTACCAGCACCCTCTACTGTGGATGACGCGCCACACCCTCGGTGGCGGAGGGGCTGTGGCGTGTCATCCACACTCCGCCCGCCACGACCGGCACGCCCGGCCGCCCCAAGGGGCAATTTCCAGCATTCCAGATCGCGACGTCGGTCAGCGACCGGATTCTGCCCCCGGGAGAGGCGAAATCCGTCACCCGCGGCGAGGGTGCACCCGTAATGGCGGAACTTGCCCGTTCTCGCCGCCCGGATGCGAGTCGCGATCCTCAGCACAGCCCGCCCGACCCGCGACCGACCCCGCCCCGCAGGCCAGCCAGCCGGCCGACCACCGAACCCCCCGGGCAAAGAAAAGACAGAGGGCCCGGCGTCGCCGCCGGGCCCTCGAAAAACAGCGTCTGCTTGTCGCGGCAGACTGGGATTTTGTAGGCGGCGCCTGACGGCGGCGCCTTACATCATCCCCGACATGTCGGGCATGCCACCGCCGCCACCGCCACCGTGTCCATCCTTCTCCGGCACCTCGGCCACGATGGCCTCGGTCGTGAGGATGTTCTTGGCGATCGACGCGGCGTTCTGCAGGGCAGAGCGCGTGACCATGGCGGGATCGATGATGCCTTCCTTGACCAGGTCGACGATCTCGCCGTTGGCCGCATTCAGGCCCTCACCCTTCTTCGCCTTGCGCACGTCGTTGACCACGACCGAGCCCTCGAGGCCGGCGTTCTCGGAGATCTGACGAAGCGGCTCCTCGAGCGCACGACGCACGATCCGCGCGCCGGTCTTCTCGTCGGGATCCTCGAACGAGTCGAGATCCAGCGCCTTCTGCGCGGTCAGCAGCGCTACGCCACCGCCGGGGACGATGCCCTCCTCGAGGGCGGCCCGGGTGGCCTGCAGCGCGTCCTCGACGCGGTGCTTCTTCTCCTTCATCTCGGTCTCGGTGGCTGCGCC
>DATBYI010000372.1:0-2139 GCA_036513815.1 Solirubrobacteraceae bacterium | reverse complement strand
TCGCCCCTGGACACGTCCAGATCGTCGTCCAGCAGCAGGGTCACCGACATCGGCGGGAAGGCCTCGGCCACGGCGCCGCGGGCGGTGTCGATGCGCGAGATCGTCGTGGTCAGCCCAGACGGGAGGTGCATCACCTCGTCGCCGGGCTTGAGCACGCCGCCCGCCACCTGGCCGGCGTAGCCGCGGTAGTCGTGCAGTTCCGGGTCGGTGGCCTGATGCGGCCGGATCACGTACTGCACCGGGAACCTGACGTCGATGAGGTTCCGGTCCGAGGCGATGTGCACGTGCTCCAGGTGGTGCAGCAGCGACGGGCCGTCGTACCACGGCATGCTGGCCGAGCGCTGCACGACGTTGTCACCGTGCAGGGCGGATATGGGGATGAACGTCAGGTCGCCGATCTCCAGCTTGGTCGCGAACGACGTGAACTCCTCGGCGATCCGCTCGAACACCGCTGAGTCGTAGTCGACGAGGTCCATCTTGTTCACCGCCAGCACCAGGTGCGGGACCCGCAGCAGGGTGGCGAGGAACGCGTGTCGCCTGCTCTGCTCGGTGAGCCCGTTGCGGGCGTCGACCAGGACGATCGCCAGGTCGGCGGTTGACGCGCCGGTGACCATGTTCCTGGTGTACTGAATGTGGCCGGGGGTGTCGGCGATGATGAACTTCCGCCGCGGCGTGGCGAAGTAGCGATAGGCCACGTCGATCGTGATGCCCTGCTCGCGCTCGGCGCGCAGCCCATCGGTCAGCAGGGCCAGGTTCGTGTATCCCTCGCCGCGATCCTTGCTGGTGCGCTCGACCGCCGCGAGCTGGTCCTCAAAGATGGCCTTGGAGTCGAACAGCAGCCGCCCGATGAGCGTGCTCTTGCCGTCGTCGACCGACCCGGCGGTGGCCAGCCGCAGCATGTCGCTGTGCCGGTCCAGCGGAGGCTGGACGACCTCGCCAGTGTGTCCGGTCTCTGGGTTCGTCATCAGAAGTAGCCCTCTCGCTTGCGGTCTTCCATCGCCGCCTCGCTGGTGCGGTCGTCGGCGCGCGTCTGGCCCCGCTCGGTGATCCGGGTCGCCGCGATCTCGGTGATCACGTCGGGGATCGTCGCGGCCGTCGACTCGACCGCCCCGGTGCACGTCATGTCCCCGACCGTGCGGTAGCGGACGGACGCGTCGAAGAGCTGCTCGTCCTCGCCCCGCGTCACATATGAGCTGTCGGCCAGCAGGATGCCATCACGCTCGAACACCTGGCGCTGGTGCGCAAAGTAGATGGACGGGATCTCGAGCTCCTCCCGCCAGATGTAGTGCCACACATCGAGCTCGGTCCAGTTAGACAGCGGGAACACCCGGATGTGCTCGCCGCGGTGCAGCTTGGTGTTGTAAAGGTTCCACAGCTCGGGCCGCTGGTTCTTCGGATCCCACTGCCCGAACTCGTCGCGGAAGGAGAACATGCGCTCCTTCGCTCTGGCCTTCTCCTCGTCGCGTCTCGCACCGCCGAACACCGCGTCGAACCGGTTCTCCTCGATCGCGTCGAGCAGCGTGGTGGTCTGCAGCCGGTTCCGGCTGGCCCAGCGGCCGGTCTCGTCGGCGACCCGGCCGGCGTCGATCGAGTCCTGCACCGACGCGACGATCAGCCGGGCGTCCGCCTGCTGCACCCGGCGGTCCCGGAACTCGAGCACCTCGGCGAAGTTGTGCCCCGTGTCCATGTGCATCACCGGGAACGGGAGCCGCGCGGGCCAGAACGCGCGCTCGGCCAGGGCCAGCATCACGATCGAGTCCTTGCCGCCGGAGAACAGCAGCACCGGCCGCTCGAATTCGGCTGCCACCTCGCGGATGACGTGTATCGACTCGGCCTCGAGCATGTCGAGCTGCGAAAGCTGGTAGTCGGAACGCGGCGTCGTGGCCATTGGGAGAACTCCAGGGGGGTGGCGAGGACTATCGAACCGAGCTGATCGCCTCGAGCAGCGGATCGGCGAGCGCGGCCTGGCAGATCAGGATATCCGGCAGCGAAGGTTTCGCCTGATTGTAGGAAAGCTTGGAGCCGTCAATCCTAGACGCGTGCAGCCCGGACGCAACCGCCACGGCAACCGGGGCGGCCGAGTCCCACTCGTACTGGCCTCCGCTGTGCACGTACGCCTCAGCGTCCCCGCAGATCACC
>DATBYI010000371.1:0-4545 GCA_036513815.1 Solirubrobacteraceae bacterium | reverse complement strand
CGGGCGGCGTTCCGAGGTCCGCGTACCGTCGCGGCGCGCGTCGGCCAGGCCTTCGGCAGCGTCGGCGCACTGGCCTGGACGGGGCTCCAGGCGGCTCCGGCGAGTCCCTTCAACGTGCGGATCGGTCCCCACCGGCGGTTCACGTGGGTCGAGGCCGACCTCGCGCAGTTCAAGGCGATCAAGGACTCGCTCGGCGGCACCGTCAACGACGTCGTGCTCGCGGCCGTGGCGGGCGCCCTCGGTCGTTACATGCGCCTCCACGACCAGACGACCGACGTCGAGGAGCTACGGGCGATGGTCCCGGTTTCCGTTCGCGCCGACATCGAGCGTGGAGCGCTCGGAAACCGTGTCGCCGCGATGTGGGTCACGCTGCCGGTCGGGACGACCGATCCGGTCAAGCGCCTGCATGTGATCAGCGAGGCGATGAACGCGGTCAAGCGGTCCGGACAGGCGGTGGGCGCGGAGATTCTGACTCATCTGTCCGGCTTCGCGCCGCCGACGATCATGGCCCAGGCGGCGCGGCTCCAGGCTCGCCAGCGCCTGTTCAACCTCGTCGTGACGAACGTTCCCGGGCCCCAGTTCCCGCTGTACCTGCTCGGCCGCGAGCTCGAGGCGGTTTATCCGATGGTGCCGCTGGCCGAGAACACCGCGCTCGGGATCGCGATCCTCAGCTACAACGGGCAGCTGAACTTTGGCCTGGTCGCCGATTACGACGCGCTGGCCGACGTCGAGGTGCTGGCCGACGAGCTGCGCTCGGCGATCGAGGAGCTTGCGGCGGCCGCCGGCGTCCCGGGCACCGGGCCGCACGGCGCCACATCTCGGGGCCGACGCCGGCGGGCTCCCGCCGCCCGGTGACGCCGACGCCCGGGGTCGATCGGCGGTCAGCTGGGCGCACCGGGCGCTTCCGGCGCTCGACTGGACGCCCGGCCGGGCACGGCGGTGGACGGGGATCGGAATCCCGCCTCATCAGGGTGCTCGAGGTGCTCGCGATCGCGATCGCGTCGCTCGTCCTCTCGATCGGGCTGATCGCGGTGCTGTCGGGTTACTTCGCCAACCGCGACCAAGCCGGGGTGTCGGGCGCGGGCGCCGGTCCGGGGCGGGCGTTCGCTGACCTCGGCCACGCTGCGCTCGCGCCGGGACAGCCGCGCCCGAACTACAACTCGGACCCGCCGACGAGCGGGGCGCACGTCACGGTCGCCGTGACGCGCGACGGCGCCCAGCTCAGCGACGATCAGCTGCTCCAGGCGCTGCAGATGGGTGACGTGGTGATCTTCTACGGGACGCGGCAGCCTCCGGCCGGTCTCGAGCAGTTCACCCGCTCGGTGGCGCCACCCTTCACGCCGGCGCTGGCGGCCATCGGCGAGACGGTGATCATCGCCCCCCGCCGGGGGACGGTCGGGCTGGTGGCGGCGGCGTGGACGCATCTGCTGCAGGTGCCCGGGCCCGGGGACCCGCAGCTGCGAGATTTCGTCGGCTTCTGGCTCGGGCGGGGCGCGCCCGGGGTCCGGTAGCCGGCCGCGGGTCAACGCCTCAGTTCAGGCTGAGCGGGTGCTGCTCGTAGCGGCGCGCGAGCCCGAAGAAGAATCCTCCGTCGGTCTCGGCCGTCGTGCAGCCGCTGGCACCCGCGCCGAACAGGAAGCCGATCACGCCGGCGTTGCGCGTGGCGCGTAGATGGGCGGCCGAGCCCGGGCCGAACCACCACTGCAGCCGGTTGTCCTGATAATGCGTCCAGGTGTTGTTCTGGTGGGTGTCGCCTACCGGGAGCTGCCACAGCACGATCGAGGTGTGCGTGCGGCGCGTGAAGCCCGCGATGTAGCGGTCCTCGCGGGCGAAGTCGGCCGGCCCCCACCAGGTGTGCGGGTTGCCCTCGACATACTGGTAGTAGCCAGCGTCGCGATCGGTTACGTCGTTGAAGACCAGGTCGAAATGGGCGTGGAGTGACTCGTAGAACGAGGCCGACAGAGCCGCCTGCTGATCCACCGCGGACAGCGGGCGCCTCAGGTCGGTGAGGTTCTCGTCCGTCCCCCACGCGCTCAGGTGGTAGGCGAGCAGGACGTGCGGCGCGAGCTGGTTGCGCAGCGCGATCAGGCGCTGCGCGAACGACCGAGCCAGCACGGTGGCATGAGCCTGCTCGAGATAGCCCCACAGATCGGGTTCCACGTGGACCACGACGAGATGGTTTCCGGCCGACTGCGCGATGCGTCGCAGCAGGAGCTCGTAGTCGGACCAGTAGGCCGACATCGTGCTCGGGTTGCGCATGTTCGAGAGGTCCCTGGCCTGCTCGCTGCCGCCCACCGAGGGCGCCGAGTCGAGCATCTGGTAGTAGGTGAAGACCGGGATCGTGTGCGCGGCGAGCGACTCGCTCACGTACATCGTCACGAAGCTCCCGTTCGGGTTCCAGGTCGACCAGCCGTGCCCGGTGTTCACGCCTCCGGCCAGGTACTGGTAGCGCATGTCGACCCCACTATGAGCGTGCAGCGACTGTGCGTTGCCCGGCGAGTCGGCCGTACCGAGGGCGACGTGGTCCGGCCACCCGGCCGGAACCGTCGCGGCGAGGGAGAAGTGCGGCCATCCGAGGACGATGGTCGCGACCGAAAGCAGCACCGCCAGCCGAACGTGGCGGTGACTGAACTGGCAGACGTGGTGAACGACACGCTGCACGCCGGAAGACGGTAGCGGGCGCGAGCCGACCTCGCGCTCCCGACCCGGGCCGGCGTCTAGCGGTCCCGCACCGCGACGGTGACCCGCGCGACGGCGCACACTTGCCCGCGCCCATCGGCGATCTCGACCTCCCACACCCAGGTGGTCCGTCCCCGGTGGCGCCGGAGCGCGGTGGCGTGGATCGCGCCGGCGCCGATTGGATGTATGACGCTCGTGTGGGTGGTGAGCCCGACGGCGAGCTTCCCCTGACTCGCGACGCCGCTGGCCGTGCCGCGCACCGCGAGGGCATCGGCGAGCGCCGCGTACACGCCGCCGTGGAGGAGCCCGTCGAGCTGCTTGAGCTCGTCGCGCACCTGCACGTGACCGCGTGCGAGCTCCTCGCCGCATTCGGTCAGCTCGAGTCCGTACAGCGAGTCGAACCCAGGCGCGTCGGTGGGAGACGTCTGGCCCATCGGGCGCGGCACCTTACCGCTCCCCGGTCTTCCGCACCTCTTCGTTAGCTCATCTACGCTAGTCCGTCCCTATGGCCTCCCTCGAGAGTCTCACGCCTGACCAGCGCGCGGTCCTCGACCTCGTGCTGCGCCGCGGCCGGAGCTACGACGACATCGCGGGGCTTTTGGCGATCGACCGTGCGGCGGTGCGGGCCCGCGCACTCGCCGCGTTCGACGAGATCGGACCGGAAACCGGGATCTCTCCCGAGAGTCGCGCGCTGATCACCGACTACCTGCTCGGTCAGCTGCCCGGACCGGTCGCCGAGCAGACGCGCGAGCGCCTCGCCGAGTCCCCCTACGACCGGGCCTGGGCGCGCGTCGTGGCGGCCGAGCTCGAGCCGCTGGCCGCCGCACCGCTCCCGGAGATTCCTGATGGCGCCGCCCGGCCGGCTGCCACCGAGCCACGCCAACGGAGCCCGCGGGAACAGGAATCCGAGCCCCGCTCGCCCGGGCGCCGGACGCCACGGCTCTCGGACCGCCCGAGCTCGCGGCGGGGCGGGGCGATCATCCTCGGCGTCGGGGCGATCGTCGTGGTCGCCGTCGTCGTGGTCCTGGTGTCGCTGCTGAGCGGCGGGTCGAGCCCCAAGCATTCCTCCTCGACCGTGGCCTCGACACCGGCCGGCACGTCGAGTACGGCCACCACCGGCACTACCGGCACCACCGGCACCGCCACGACGGGCACCTCGACGAGCCAGGCGCAGGTCGTAGGACAGGTGAACCTGAACCCGCCGAGTGGCAGCGGCGCGGCCAAGGGGGTTGGGCTCGTGGTCAAGGACGGCAGCGCGTACGGGATCGTCATCGAGGCTCAGGGCGTCGCCCCCAACAACCACAACGCGTACGCCGCCTGGCTGTACAACTCGTCGACCGACACCGTGCGCCTCGGCTTCGTCAATCCCGCCGTGGGCAAGACCGGCAAGCTCCAGGTCGGGAGCGGGCTGCCCACGAACGCCGGCCACTACAAGGAGCTGCTGCTCACGCTCGAAACGGCGAGCAATCCGAAGACGCCGGGGACGATCGTGCTCGAGGGCCCGTTCAAGGGCGTTCCCGCCACCGGCTGATCTGATCAGCCGAGAATCTGCGCCAGCCCGTCCAGGGCCTGATCGAGGCGTTTGTTCGTGGCGCCGCGCATCGAGAGGGCACCGAACCGCGTGTAGCCCTTGAGCCTCTGGCGTTGTGCGATTGTCACCCGGGTCCCCGCTTCTGGGACCGGCTCCACGAGGACCTCGGTGATCGACTCCTGGAGCACGCGCTCGAACGGCGTTCCCTCCACCTCCTGGGTCCAGGTCCGGTGACCGCTCGGGTACTGCGCGTCCGGCGGCTCGGAGGCCAGCACCCGGAAGTCGGCGCGCACGGTGCGCCCCCGTTTGGACACGAACACTTCGGTGAATCGATC
>DATBYI010000370.1:0-9008 GCA_036513815.1 Solirubrobacteraceae bacterium | reverse complement strand
GCCCCTCAGTCGACCTCGAGCTGCTGGCCGCCTCGCTACGGGCGGATTCAAGCGACCTGAACGCGTTCGTGGAGAGCCTGGCCGCCAAGCTCGAGGATGCCGTGCCCGGCCGAACCAAGGTGGAGCGGCGCCGCAGTGGGATGTTCGGCTCCAAGGCCGTACGCCGCATTACGGTCGATCTCGGCGATCGCCGGCTCGACCTGCGCTATGACGGAGGGAGCGTCCAGACACAGGCTTCGAAGCTGTCAGGCGGGATTGTTTTGAAGAACGAATCGCTCGAGGCCGAGGCTTGGCTCGCCGCGCTTAGCGAGGCCCTGGCTGCTGAGGCGAGACGGAGCGAAACGACCCGGAAAGCGCTAGAGCGGCTGCTGATCGGCTAATCGAGGAGGATCGATGGGATTCCTTAGACGTGACGACGACGACGATCGCGCCGCCTCCCCGGCCCAAGCCGCGGCACCGGCTACGGTCGGCCCCGAGGAGGACGGACCGCAGCAGGCCACCTACGAGGCCGGATCGCTGGCCGGCATTCCGGACTCCGGCCGCGACCGCATCGAGCGCATGAAGCAGGAGGTCGCGCGGGGATTCTTCACTAGCGACCTCTCGATCAACGAGTTCCTGCTCGTCAAGCAGTCCGGCTTCGAGCCGCTCGGACTCGTGCTGGGCAGTTCGATCTACCACATCGGCTTCCAGCAGGCTGCGTGGAATCAGAACCAGGAGATGGGCGTCCTGACCCAGGCCATGTACCACGCGCGCGACCTGGCCATGACGCGCATGGAGGAGGAGGCCGACCAGCTCGGCGCCGATGGGATTGTCGGCGTCCGGCTCGACATCGGGCGCTACGAGTGGGGCGCCGACCTGGCCGAGTTCATCGCGGTTGGGACCGCCGTCCGGCACCGCGGCGGAGAGCTCCACCGCGCACCCAACGGCCGTCCGTTCACCAGCGACCTGAGCGGGCAGGACTTCGCCACGCTGCTGCGGGCCGGCTACCGGCCGGTCGGCCTGGTCATGGGCAACTGCGTCTACCACGTCGCGCGCCAGGGGATGCTGGCGTCGCTCAAGCAGATGGGCCGCAACGTCGAGATGCCCAACTACACCCAGGCGCTCTACGAGGCACGCGAACTCGCCATGGAGCGGATGCAGCGCGAAGCCGATGAGCTCCAGGCCGGCGGCATCGTCGGCGCCCGGATCATCGAGCGAAGCCACGGGTGGGGCTCGCACGTGATCGAGTTCTTCGCGATCGGGACCGGCGTCGTCCCGACCAGCGACGAGCACGACATTGAAAAGCCCACGATGGTGCTCCCGCTGACCGGGTAACGGGTCGAAGGCCATGCCCGACGTCGAGCTCAAGCCGCAGGTCTACAAGGACCCGAGGCCGAAGGAGCACTTCGACCGCTACCACGCGCTCGTCCGCGACCACCCGCCCGAGGCGAGGGTGTACGAGCCGACCCGCGTGCTGACCGTGCTGTGGGCGCTCATCGCCTACCGGGCCCGCGGCTTCGGAAGCGAGAAGGTTCCCAACGGCCCGGTGATCCTCGCCCCGAATCACGCCTCGTTCATGGACCACTTCTTCACCGGTGCCTTCATCCGCCGGCGCGTCCAGTTCATGGGCAAGTCGCAGCTGTTCAAAGGGGTCGGCGCCTGGATCTTCAGCCATGGCGGCGTGTTCCCGGTCCGGCGCGGCTACAACGACGAGGAGTCGTTCATCACGGCGTTCCGCATCCTGGCCCGGGGCGGGGCGGTCGTCATGTACTGCGAAGGCGGGCGGTCGCGGAACGGGCAGCTCGCCGACGAGGCTCGCCCCGGAATTGGGCGTCTGGCCCTCGAGGCCGGCGTCCCCGTCGTCCCGGTGGCGATCCTCGGCTCCTACCAGGTGCGCAACTGGAAGCGGCTCCAATTCCCCAACGTGACCGTTCAGTTCGGCGACCCATTCCGGTTCGAGGTCGTGGACCAGCCGAGCCGGGAGCAGCAGCAAGAGGTGGCGAGCTTCATCCTCGAGCGGATCCGGGAGCTGCATACGGAGCTAGCACGGGTCGGTCGGAAGGGCGCGCGACGAGCGGCCAGGGCGCAGCTCCAGCGCTTGCGGAACTCGGAGCGCTAGGTAGGTTTCAGACCTACCAGCCGTGGATAGAAGGGCTCCTGCACGCGCCGGCGCGGCGGGCAGGACAGCCGCCGCGTCGGCGTTTTGACGTGGGGGATGGGGACTTGTCGGCGGCGCCTGAGGAGGCCCCTAGGGTTGTGGGCGCCCCGACGGCGGCGCCTCACGCGGTGGCGATCGCGGCCGCCTCGCCGAGCCCGAGCTCTTCGATCGCCGTCTCGCGCATCTTGAACTTCTGGACCTTGCCGGTGACGGTCATCGGGAAGGAGTCGACGAGCTTGACGTAGCGGGGAATCTTGTAGCGCGCGATCTGGCCCTTGCAGTACTCACGGATCGCCTCCTCGGTGACGCCCGCGCCGGCGCGGGGGATGACCCAGGCCATCAGTTCCTCGCCGTAGCGCTCGTCGGGCACGCCGATCACCTGCACGTCGGCGATCCCCGGGTGCGTGTAGAGGAACTCCTCGATCTCCCGCGGGTAGACGTTCTCGCCGCCGCGGATGACCATGTCCTTGATTCGCCCGACGATCCGGACGTAGCCCTCGTCGTCCATCGTGGCCAGGTCGCCGGTGTGCATCCAGCGGTGGGCGTCGATCGAGTCCGCGGTGCGCTCGGGGTCGTTCCAGTAGCCCTGCATGACCACGTATCCGCGCGCGCAGAACTCACCGGGCTCGCCCCGCGCGACGGTCCGGCCGCTGGTTGGATCGATGACCTTGATCTCGACGTGTGGTGAGGCCTCGCCCACCGTGCCGCAGCGGTTCTCGAGCGTGTCGTCACGGCGCACCTGCGTGGTGACTGGAGAGGTCTCGGTCATGCCGAACGCGATGCTCATCTCGTCGATGCCCATCTCGGCGCTGACGCGCTTCATCACCTCGATCGGGCATGGCGAGCCGGCCATGATCCCGGTGCGCAACGAGCCGAGGTCGAACTCGGGGAAGCGCTCGTGGGCCAGTTCGGCGATGAACATCGTCGGCACCCCGTAGAGGCTCGTGCAGCGCTCTTCGGCGCATGCCTCGAGCGTCGCGCCGGGCTCGAACGTCTCGGCTGGGTAAACCATGCACGCCCCGTGCGAGGTCGCGGCCAGGTTGCCCAGCACCATGCCGAAGCAGTGATACAGCGGCACCGGGATGCAGACCTTGTCGCGCTCGCTGTAGCCGAGCAGGAGACCGACGAAGTACCCGTTGTTGAGGATGTTGTGGTGGGTGAGCGTCGCTCCCTTCGGGAAGCCGGTCGTTCCGCTCGTGTACTGGATGTTGATCGGGTCGTCGAAGTCGAGCTCATCGGCGACGGCGCGGAGGTCACCGGTGTAGCCGGCGCCCGAGGCCACCTCCTCCCAGTCGGGCGTATCGAAGAAGATTGCGCGCTCGAGCGCCGGCAGCTGTGGCCGGACGTGGGCGACCATGTCGACGAAGTCGGAGTCCTTGAGCTGCTGGGTGGCAAAGATCCAACGGCAGCCCGACTGGCCGAGCGCGTACTCGAGCTCGGTGGTCCGATAGGCCGGGTTGATGTTGACCAGGATCACCCCGGCCTTCGCGGTGGCGTACTGAATGAGCGCCCACTCGGCGCGGTTCGGGCTCCACACCCCGACGCGGTCGCCCGGTCGCAGGCCGGCGGCCAGCAGGCCACCGGCGAGGCGGTCGACCGCGTCGCCGAATTGGGCGTAGGTGTAGCGCGCCCCCTGTCGGTAGGAAACGAGGGCCTCGGCGTCCGGGACGCGCGCGATCGTCCGGTCGAGGTTGTCGCTGATCGTCTCCCCGAGAAGCGGCTCCGGGCAGACGCCTTGTGCGTAAGACAGCATCCTGGTTCCCTCCGTCTCGCCGACAGCAGCGATGCTACTGCGATGACCATCCTCCGTCACACCTTGCTGGCCGGCCGCGTGGTCGCCCTCGCCGGCGCGCCTTCGCCGGCGATCCGCGGTGCGCTCGTGAGTCTGGGCGCACGGGTGTCGGATCTCGACCCCGAGCTCGACGAGGACGCCGCGCGGGAGTGGGCGGCCGGGGAGCCAGGGTTGAGTGGGCTGGTCTACGACGCCGCGCCGGGGTTCGCGACCGGCGGCCAGACGGCGCTCACCGAGTCGCTCGAGCGGGCCTGGGTGGCGGTCCGGGCCGTCGCCACGGGCGCCCTCATCCCAGCCGGCGCCGGGAAGGTGGTGCTGATTGGTCCGGGCCCAGACGCGGGGCCGTTCGCAGGGGCGGCTCGCGCCGCGCTCGAGAACCTGGCCCGCACGCTGTCAATCGAGTGGGCGCGCCACGGAGTCACCGCTGTCGCGATCGCGCCTGGCGAGAAGACGACCGGAGACGAGGTTGCCGAACTCGTCTGCTACCTGGTCTCGCCCGCCGGCGATTACTTCAGCGGCTGCCTGTTCGAGCTTGCGCCGCAATGAGCCTCATACGGATCTCTTAGCGCTCCCTCACGCGGCTGAGACGGGCCGGGTCGAAACTCGCTAACGAAGCACTTCGAACCCGAACGCGAGGTACCCGAGAAATGACCGACAGAGACCCCGCCGCCGCGCGCGCACGCGGCCAGGCGATCCGAAGCGCCCGGCTGGCCCGGGCACGCACGATCCGCCGGCGCGTCATCGCCGGCGCCGTCGCCGTGTTCGTCGCCAGCTGGCTGCTGATCATGGTCGTGCTCGTCTCAGGCCACGATCCCGCGCTGGCCAAGAACTCGGCGGCGAGCGCCGCTGCTTCGACTCCGTCGACCACAACGAGCTCGCAAAGCGGCGACACCTCGTCGAGCTCACAGAACAGCGGCAGCAGCAGCGGCACTAGCAGCACCAGCGGCACCAGCGGCACGAGCAGCGTCACGACGAGCCAGTCATGAGCGCCACTATCACGCCCGGAATCGAGCAACGCGACACGTTCGCCTGCTTCGGCTCGAACTGCACGGTGATCGTGACCGACCCCCACGCCCATGAGGCGGCCGCGGCCGTGATCGTCGCGCGCCGGCGACTACTCGAGTGGCACGGTGAGTTCTCGCGCTTCGAGCCCGGCAGCGGGCTGGCGCGGCTGAACGACGACCCGAGCGAGACGGTGTCAGTGAGCCCGCTGATGCGGCGCGTCGTCGAAGCGGCGGTGCGGGCCGCGGACGCCACCGGCGGCCTGGTCGACCCCACCCTGCTCGACGAGATCGAGCGGGCCGGGTACGACGCGCACCTCGACCAGCCGGGCATCCCGCTGGCCGAGGCGCTTTCGCGCGCGCCGGCGCGCCGGCCCGGCGGCGCTTCGCCCCGGGCCCGGTGGCGAGAGATCCGGACCGATCGCCGCACGAGCACGGTCACGCGCCCGCCCGGCGTGCGGATCGATCCAGGCGGAATCGCCAAGGGCGTGTTCGCCGACGAGCTCGGAGCGGCGCTGGCCGGACACCAGGCGTTCGTCGTTGAATGCGCCGGGGACCTCCGGCTGGGCGGCAGGCTCGCGCCACCGCGCGAGGTGCACGTGGCAAGCCCGTTCGAAGAAGACGCGATCCTGCACACGTTCACGCTGTGCTCGGGCGGCGTGGCCACGAGCGGCATCGGCAAGCGCAGCTGGCTGTGCCCCGACGGATCGATCGCCCATCATCTGCTCGATCCGGCGACGGGCCGGCCGGCCTACACCGGCGTCGTCCAGGTGACGGCGCTCGCGCCGACCGCGATGGCCGCCGAGGCGCTCAGCAAGGCCGCGCTACTCGCGGGTCCCGGACAGGCCGAACGGCTGCTCGTGCACGGTGGCGTGGTCGTGTTCGACGACGCGAGCTTCCTGGTGCTCTAGCCGGGCAGAGTGCTGCCAGGGGCCTCGGCCCATGGGACGATCACGGCATCCTCGAGCGGAGAGTCACGCGCGACGACGTACTCGGCCGGCTCGGTGTCCGAGACGTTCTCGAGCACGTGGGTCTCGCGGGGCGGGACATAGACCAGGTCGCGCGGCTCGAGCATCACCTCGTGCTCGAGGTGGTCGCCCCACTTCACCCGCAGCGCGCCGGACAGCATGTACACGGCGCTCTCGCACCCCTCGTGATAGTGGGGCCGCGACTGAGCGCCCGGCGGAACACGGAACACCGCCATGTAGATGTTCTGAGCGCGTGTCGTCGCCTGCGAGATCTCGCTTCCGCCGACGACCCCGCGAGGGACGTCGCGATCCGGACCGGGCTTGACGACCTCCATCGCCCGGCGAGTCTACCGAGGGTCTCGCTCGCGATCGGCGAGCCCCGCGACCTCGATCTGGAGCGGTCCCGGCTCGTGGTCGACCTGCAGCGTGGTGTGATCGATGTGGAAGCGCTCGTCGAGGAGCGCCTGCAGGTTGCGGCGGACCTCGTGGCAGTCGTCGCCGGCATGGACCAGGACGTGGGCGGACAGCGCTGCGAACCCGGAGGTGACCTCCCAAACGTGGAGATCGTGGACCTCGACCACTCCGGGCTGGGCCGCGAGCGCGTTTCCGATCTCCTCGGGATCGAGTCCGGCCGGCGCGGCCTCCAGGAAGATGCGGCCCGAGGCCTTCAGCAGGCTGTAGGCCGCGTGGACCATCAGCCCCGCGATCAGGAGCGAGGCGATCGCGTCCGCCCGGTCAAAGCCGGTGACCAGGATCACGGCGCCGGCGACGGCCGTCGCGATGAAGCCGTACAGGTCGGTGAGGATGTGCCGGTAGGAGCCCTCGACGTTCAGGCTGCGCTCGCGAGCATCGCCGCCACCGGCCAGGATCCGTGCCGCCAGGAGGTTGACGAGGATGCCGGCGAGCGCGACGGCGACCACGACGCCGCCGTGCACGGAAGACGGCGCCACGAGATGCACGATCGCGCCGTAGACGATCAGGCCGGCGAGTACGAGCAGCGTCAGACCGTTGGCCTGAGCGCTCAGGATCTCGACCCGGCCCAGCCCGTAGGTCATCGCGCCGTAGGCGGGCCGGGTGGCGAGGCGCGCCGCCGCGAGCGAGATCGCCATGGCGGCCGCGTCGGTCAGCATGTGGCCGGCGTCGGAGAGCAGGGCGAGCGAGGAGGCGAGGATTCCCGCCACCACCTCGACGACCATGAAGGCGAGGATCAGCGCCAGCGCCACGCCCAGCGCGCGCCGGTCCGCGTCGCGGCTGACGTGGACGTGGCCATGCGCGTGTGCATGCTCGTGCGCGATGGCGTTGATCGTAGATGCCTCGGGGGCGCTCCCAGCTAATTCATCGAGGGATCGGCCGGCATCCGCGCCACCAGGGCGTAGCTCCCACCCTTGCGCGTGAGCACCTCCGACCACAGCCCGCCTGCATCTGACGCGAACGCGTCCTGGAGTCGCGCGGGCTCGAGGATCCAGTCGCCTCGCTCGAGCTCGCCGTCGAGCTGCCCGGGGCCCCAGCCGGCGTGGCCGAGAAACGCCCGTCCGGCTCTCACCCCTAGCGCAGGCTCCTCGGATGACGGGCCGGTTCCGAGCACGCCGACGTCATCGAAGGCGAGCAGGGCGGCATCGGTCGGGTCCTCGAACTGGGCCAGCACGATCACCGAGGACGGCTGGACCGGACCGCCGATGAACAGTCGCTCCGCGTGGTCGAGCATCTCCGAGAGCTGCGGCACGGCTTCCCCGACGCTCGTCTCCGAGGGACGGTTGAGCACCAGGCCAAGCGCCCCTTCCTCGGTGTGCTCGACGATCAGCACGACGGTCCGCCAGAAGTTGGGGTCGAGCAGTGTCGGGCCGGCCACGAGCAGCTGACCTCGCACGGATTCCATCACTCGCCAGGAGTACCCGGATTAGGGCCGAGCTCCCCGCCGACTTGGGCGGCGCTCCCCGGGCGGGCGGCTCGTGCGCCCGCCGTCGTGCTCACATTCGTCGCTGCTGGCTGGGTAGGGACGAGAGCCGCTGACGGGCGCCCTCGGCGAGCCGTGTCGCCTCTTCCGACGCATCCGCGTCGTCGAGATCGAGGCCCGCCAGCTCGGCGATCACCTCGAATAGATCGATCCCCAGGCAGATCTGCGCCTCCTCCGAAGCACCCGCGCGCAGTGCGGCGAACATGTCCTTCTCGCGCCACACGAGGATCTTCGCACCAGTGCTTGCTGTCAGGGTCACGGTCATCTCTTCATCCACCCGAGCGGCTCGGATGTTCGCCATGCGGACCGGCTCGCGAGAGCGGCCGCTACCAGGCGGACCGTAGGCGGACCTCCGGAACGGGGGCAGACCTCCGGAGCAAAACTCAGACTAACACAGATCACACCGTAAACCGGTGCTTCAGCAATGACCAGCGATGACAAAGAATAGTCAGACTGATCCGCAGCCGGCGTCACACGGTGGCGCACGCCCCCGCGCCGTGGGGCGAGGAGGCGAGAGCTATCGCTCGTCCGGCCCGGTAGCGAGGCGAGAGCTATGGCTCGTCCGGCCTGGCGAGGAGGCGAGAGCTACCGCTCGTCCGGCCCGGTGGCGAGCGTGAACGACATCGCCGGCTGGCCCGTGAGGAGCGGAGCGCCCGACCGGACGGCGGCCGGATTGGCGGATGCGACCGTGGCGGGGGCGGGCAGCGGCGCAGGACGGTCGGACGGCGCCACCTGGCGCAGGAACTTCTCGACGATCTCCGGGTCGAACTGATGGCCCGCGTGGGAGACGAGCTCGGAGACGGCCGCCTCGTAGGCCAGGGCCTTTCGATACGGGCGGTCGGTGCGCATGGCGTTCCACGCATCGCAGCAGGAGATGATCCTCGCCTCGAGCGGGATCGCCGCGCCGGACAGCGCGTCGGGGTAGCCGGTGCCGTCCCAGCGCTCGTGGTGCGAGCGCACGATCAGCCCCACCTCGCGCATGAACCCGCCCACGCGCTCGAGCATCCTCTGGCCCTCGAGCGTGTGGGTCTTGATGATCGTCCACTCGTGCGGGTCGAGCTTGCCGGGCTTGTTGATGATCTCCTTGGGGATGGCGATCTTGCCGACGTCGTGCAGGAGCGAGGCGAATTCGAGGTTGCGCTGGCGCTCGGGGCCG
>DATBYI010000369.1:0-2617 GCA_036513815.1 Solirubrobacteraceae bacterium | reverse complement strand
CCCGGGTTGGCGAGGGCGAGGACCGAGCGGCCGATCGGCAGCGACTCCACGTCCTCCTCAGCCCACTGAAGCGGCTCGATTCCGGCCGTGTCGGCCTCGATCACCGCCAGGTCCAGGTCCGGGTCCGACGCGAGCACCTTGCCGGTCTCGCGGCGCCCGTCGCCGAAGATGATGGTGACCTCGTCTTCCCTGAGGTTGTGGGCGTTGGTGAGGATGCGATTCGAGTCGAACACGAAGCCGGAGCCTCGGCCCCAGCCCTGCCCGAGCCCGATCACCGCCGGCCCGGTCTTCTCGACGGCGGTCTGGATCGCGCCCTCGAGTTCTTCAAGTACAGCCATGCTTCCTACTCCTTACTTGCAATTTGCAAGTGACAACTGTACCACTGGCTAGGATCTAGGCTATGGACGACGCGCTCGCCGATGCCTTGACCACGATTGGCGACCGCTGGACGCTGCTCCTGATCGCCGCATTGCTCGACGGACCGCGCCGGTTCGGCGACCTCCAGGACGACGTCGAGGGGATCGCGCCCAACGTGCTGAGCCAGCGGCTGCGCCAGCTCGAACACAACGCGCTGGTCATCGCCCGTCCGTACTCGGAGCGCCCGCCCCGGTTCGTCTATGAGCTGACCGGGTCCGGCCACGAGCTCGCCGGCGCGCTCCGGCTGATCGCGGGCTGGGGCGCGCGCAACGCGGAGGGTGCCACCGCGCCCTACCACGAGGTGTGCGGTACCCCGATGGAGGCCGTCTGGTGGTGCCCGACGTGCGAGCGCGTGGTGTCCGAGGACGACCACGACGAGCTCCACTACGCCTGAGCCGCTCCTGAGAGCCCTCTAGCCGCTCCTGAGAACCCTCTAGCCGCTCCTGAGAACCCTCTAACTACATGAGCGCGAGGCGGGGCGGGCAGGAGAGAATGCGCCCGCATGCTCCGCCTCCTCGGCATCGTCATCTCGATCGGCCTGGCCGACTCGCTCAATCCGAGCACGATCGCGCCGGCCCTGTACCTCGCCACCGGGGAGCGGGCCCGCGACCGAGTGGCTGAGTTCACGCTCGCGGTCTTCGGGGTGTACTTCGTCGGTGGCGCGGCGATCGCGCTCGGCGCCCGCCAGCTGATCCAGCCGCTCCTCCCCCACCCCCACCACCACATCGCCGACATCGTCGAGCTCGCGGTGGGCGTGGCGATGATCGCCGCCGCCGCGCTGCTGTGGCGCCACCGCGACCGCCTCGCCCACCGCGAGCCGCCGTCGTTTGACCCGCACGGGCGCTCGAGCTGGCTGCTCGGCGCGACGATCACCGCTGTCGAGCTGCCGACGGCGTTTCCCTACTTCGCCGCGATCGCAGCGATCGTCGGATCCGGACTGGGGCCGGTCCGCGACCTCGTTCTGCTCTTCATCTTCAACTTCTGCTTCGTGCTCCCGCTGCTGGCGATCGTCGCGACGCTCACGTTCGGTGGCGACCAGGCCGACCGCTGGCTGAACACCGGCCGGTGCTTCCTCCAGCGCCATTGGCCGGCGGTGCTCGCGGGGCTGGCCCTAGTCGCGGGGGTGTTCGTGGCTCTGCTCGGCGCCACCGGCATCGCCGCCACCCACAACGCCTTCATACGGCGGCTGCACCACACGTTGCACGGCTAAGGCGCGACCGTCAGCGCCCGTCGCAAGCTCCGTTCCCTGACCTGCGCGGATGCACGCCCCGGGTGCTTATGATCGCGCCCGATGGCGACGACCGAGCCGCACACGACGGGTGTCCGGGCCGACGATCTCCAGCCCTTGCTGGAGGGCCGTTACGCGTCGGTGCGCAGGCAAATCCGCGACGTCCTCTCGCGCCCGGAGTTCGCCCCGCCGATCGCAATCGCGACCGCGGAGTACCGCGAGCTCGTCCTGAACTGGATGCGGACGATCGCCGGCGAGGGCCTGACCGCCCCGGGCTTCCCCGTCGAGTACGGCGGCCACGGCGATCCGGGTGCGAACATCGCCGGGTTCGAGACGATCGCCTACGGCGACCTGTCGCTGCTCGTGAAGTTCGGCGTGCAGTTCGGGCTCTGGGGCGGCGCGATCCAGCAGCTGGGCACGCGCGCCCACCTCGAGCGCTACCTGCGCGCCACCGCGACGCTCGAGCTGACCGGCTGCTTTGCGATGACCGAGTCGGGCCACGGCTCAAACGTGCAGGCGCTCGAGACGACTGCCACCTATGACCCCGGGTCCGACGAGTTCGTCGTCCACACGCCGACCGAAAGCGCGCGCAAGGACTACATCGGGAACGCCGCGTGCCATGCCCGCCTCGCCGCCGTCTTCGCGCAGCTGATCGTGGGCGGCGAGAACCACGGCGTCCACGCGCTGGTCGTCCCGCTTCGTGACGAGGACGGGAGTGTCCAACCGGGCGTCCGGATCGAGGATTGCGGCGAGAAGATGGGGCTAAACGGCGTCGACAACGGCCGCATCTGGTTCGACCACGTCCGCGTCCCCCGGGAGGCACTGCTGAACCGATACGGCGGCGTCAACGATGACGGCCGCTACGAGAGCCCGATCGAGAAGGCCAACAAGCGCTTCTTCACGATGCTCGGCAACCTGATCCAGGGTCGCATCTGTATCTCGGGCGCGTCGGTCAGCGCCGCCAAGTCGGCG
>DATBYI010000368.1:0-8912 GCA_036513815.1 Solirubrobacteraceae bacterium | reverse complement strand
GAGGTGCTTTTGGAGCTTGCCGACGACGCGGCGCTTCTGAAGCTCGTTGACCTCGATGACGGCGGTCAGGAGCTGGAAGTGGTAGCCGGAGTTGCCGGCCAGCTGCTTCAACGCGGAGACATCCTTGGGAAAGCAACTTCCTCCGAAGCCGATCCCCGGCTTGAGGAAGTGCGTGCCGATCCGCTGATCCAGCCCCATCCCGCGCGCCACCTCGAGCACGTCGGCACCCGTCTCCTCGCACACGTTGGCGATCTCGTTTATGAACGAGATCTTGGTGGCCAGGAAGGCGTTGGCGGCCAGCTTGATCATCTCGGCGCTCGCGACGTCGGTGCGCACGAGCGGCGCTTCGAGCGGGGCATACAGTTCGCTCACAGCGTCCCCTGCCCAGTCGCCGTCGTCGCCGACGACGACGCGGTCGGGATGCAGGAAGTCGTCGAGCGCCGACCCCTCCTTGAGGAACTCAGGGCACGACACGTACGCGAAGCCCTGCTTGTCGCGCTCCGCGAAGCTTCGCCTGATCGCCGCGCCCGTGCCCACGGGCACGGTCGACTTCATCACCAGGGCATGCCGGTCGGAGGCGGGCATGGCGTCGACCACCGCGTTGACGGAGGAGAGGTCGGCGTCACCCGAGTACGTGGGCGGCGTACCGACCGCCACGAACAGCAGCCTCGCGTGCTCGAGCGCGGGCGCCAGCTCGGTCGAGAAATGCAGGCGCTCGCGGTTGGCGGCCACGCACTCGGCCAGGCCGGGTTCGTAGATCGGGATGTCGCCGCGCTCGAGCCGCGCGATCTTGTCGGCGTCGATGTCGACGCACCAGACCTCGCTGCCGAGCTCGGCGAACCCGGCGGCGGTGACCAGCCCGACGTAACCGGTACCGATCACCGCGATCGGTTCTCTCGCGGAGCCCATCGGATCCATGAGAGTAGCGGCTGAGGCGCCGCCGTCAGGCGCCGCCGACGGTCCGGCTAGGGCGCCGCCGCCAGACGCCGCCGACCTATCTGATTCATCTGCCGCCGGCCCGCGTCAAAGAAGCGGCAATTGCCACGAGCTGGCGGTTCTGGATGTCGTCGGTCAGATCGTTGGAGATCCAGTACGCGCCCTGGGCCGTCCGCCACGCCACCATCGCGAGCTTGCTCCCGTTCGTGTAGAGCAGGAGCGTCTTCCCGTTGACCGTCTTGGTCGCGGTCGGGCCGTTCAGGATCGGCGGATTCAGCCAGGTGGTGCCCTGCACCCCGTAGTACTCGTCCAGAACCGGATTCAGCACCAGCGTCATCCGGTAGGAGTAGTGGGCCACCCCCTGCCGGTCGTGGAGCAGGTACGCCCGTGGGTAAAAGCCGGAGCCCGAACCCTCCTCCAACGCGCATACGCTGGTGTTGTCCGAGCAATATTGCGACCCGGCCATGATCATCTTCGGGTAGTAGATCGGGATCCCGATCGGCCCGAGGGCCTTGGCCTGGGCCACGCCGTCGCTGACGTCGGCCGTCAGCCCCGGAGCACCGCCGCCGCCGCTCCCCTTCTTCGCCGCACCCGCGCTCGGAGGGCCGAGCGAGACGCCGGCCGGCTTCGGCTGGCTCGTCGTCGGCGTCATAAAGGCGTGGTAGGCGCCCACCTCGGCGCCCGAATTAGCCGTCACGTAGCACGGCGTCTGATCTGTGGTGTTGTTCGCCGCCACCGGCGCGCACGGGAGCAGGATCGCCGGGAAAGGAATCTGCTTGACCTGGTGACCGGCCGAGAAGGCGACGAGGTTGAACAGGTTGATCAGACCGTCGGTCGTGTGCAGGTTGGCGTCGGTCTGCGCGTGCTGGCCGAAGATCCGCAGCAGGGTGTTGCGCTCCTGGACGATCTGGTCCGGGCTGAACTGGTCCTTGGCCCAGCGCAGGAAATCCTGCTGACGCGCGTTGCGCACGATGTCGGTGTCGGTGTGACGGAAGCGCACGAACTCCAGGGCATCGGTGCCGCACAGCTTCTGGTAACCAGGCTGCAGATTGATGCTCGAGTAGTCCGTGAGCGCGGTGTTGTTGTAGTAGCGGTGATCGACGTCGCCGTACACGCACCCCACCGCGTTGACGAGGTCCTGGAACCCGCCAAAGTTCACATCGATGATGTGGTTGATCTGGATCCCCGGGAAGACCTCCTGCTTGAGGATCTTGACCAGCAGCCCCGGACCGCCGATCGAGTAGGCGGAGTTCAGCTTGCCGGTGGCCATCACGCCGCCCTCGGGGATCTGGACCTGGAGGTCGCGCGGCACCGATAGGACGTTGATTGTCGTCGAGCTCGGATCGATCCGGACCAGCATCATCGTGTCCGTGTTGGCCGAGCTCCACGACGTGCCGGCGCGGTGATCGGACCCGATCAACAGCAGCGTTTGCGGGTTTCCGGGGGCGGGGATCGTGACCTGGGTCGACTTCGTCGGGAGCGCAGGGGTCGCCGAAATGTAGGTCGCGATCTGCTTGAACTGGAGCAGTCCGGCCACGGCCGTCGTGGCGCTCACCGCGCCGATCACGATGAAGATGGCCAGGGCGAACCGGACGAACATGCCGGTGCGCGAACTCGGGATGAGCCTCAACCGAGTCCTCCCTCGATCGCCCTCAGCCCGCTGCCTGCCGCCTCGTCGTCCTCATCGCTCTGGCTGCCCTCACTGGCGACCCCGCCGGCTGCCTGCCGCTCGAGCCAGATCGGCAGCGTGCGCACGAAGCTCACCAGTGACCGGCGGTAGCGCGAGAGCGACGACACCGACACCCACTCTTCAGGGCCGTGATGACCGGCGCCGTCCGGCCCGAACTCGACGGCCGGGATGCCGGCTGCCATGAACGACACCGCATCCGAGGCGCCGTCCCGGCCCACGCTCAACACCGACCGGTCGGGCACGGCGCGAGCGACGGCGTCCCGCAGCGCCTGCACATACGGGTTGCCGCGGGCGACGCTGACCGGCGGGAAGATGAACGTCCGAGTCACGTCGATCGACGGGATCCGCGAGATCTGATCGAGTATCTCCTCCGCGTCTTGGCCGGGGAGAAAGCGGATGTCGACGGACATTCGGCATTCGTCGGGCACTTTGTTGATCGCGTCTCCGCCCTCGATCCGTCCGAGGTTAATCGACGGCCGGTCGAACACCTCGGAGGACTCGCGCGAGAACGGGAGCGATTCGATCGCCCGGAACACATCTATCGCCTTGAGCACCGCGTTGTCCCCGAGCCACGGCGTCGAGCTGTGCGCGGCGCGGCCGTGGACCTCGATGACCATCGCGAGGACGCCCTTGGCCTCCACACCGATGTGCAGATTGGTCGGCTCGCCGGTGATCGCGAAGTCGCCGCCCAGCCCTCGGTTGACCACGGCGTCGGTCGAGCGATCCTCGATCTCCTCGGACTCCTCGTCCGGTACGCACACCAGCCTGACCCGCACACGGGCCTGCGACTCGAGATCCTTGAGCGCGCACATCATCGCGGCCAGGCCGCCCTTCATGTCGTAGGCACCGCGGCCGATCAGCCGGTCGCCGTCGACGCGCGGCTCGAACTGCTCGCGCCGACCCGGGACGACGTCGAGGTGGCCGTGGAACACCACGCAGGGGTACTCCTGGCCGTCATCGGAGGGCCCGACTTCCGCCACCAGCACGGGCAGCCCATTGTGATCGTGGTGACGCACCTCGATGTCCCGAGATTCGAGCCATCCCTTGACGAATCCTGCCGCGGCGACGATCTCCTCGGGGCGCGACGTGTCATACGAGATGAGCCGCTCGGCGAGCGTCAGTTCGTCAATCACGACCTTTTCAGGATAGGTGCAACGGCCCGCCGGAGTGCAGCTAGGAGCCGCCCTCCGCGATAGCCAGAAACGTCTCGAGGCGCGCCTTGTCGCGCTCCGCCACACGTCGTTTGGCCGTGTCGTCGCGCGCGGACTCGATCTCGGACTCCGCCTGCTGCAAGCGTTCACGCAGGCTGGCGGCATCGAGTTCGCCCGGGGCGTGTGCCTCCTCGACCAGTATCAGCGCCCGGTTCTCGGCCACCTGCAGGTAGCCCTCGGCCTGGGCGAAGCGCACGATCTCGGACTCGGTCTTGTACAGGCGCAGCTCGGTCGGGTCGAGCATCGCCAGCACCGGCTCATGGTGGGCCAACACGCCGATCGATCCGACCGCGGTCTTGGTCGAGACCAGCTCGACGTCGTCGTTGAAGACCTCACCCTCGGGGGTGAGGACCTCGACCCGGAACTTCTCGTGCGCCACGGCGACCTACTCCTGCTTGCCGGAGTCGTCCTCGTTGCCGCTCGAGCCCTCGTCCTCGTCGCCGCTCGAGCCCTCGGCCTCGTCGCCGCCGGAGTCCTTGGCCTCGTCGCCGGCGGAGCCCTCGGGCCCGCGGGCGGCCTCATCCTCGGCGTCGGCCTCCTCGTCCTTCTTCTCCTCGGTCTTCTCCTCGCCGCGGGCGTCGCGGACGACGTCGTCGATCGTCCCCTTCAAGAAGAAGGCACGCTCGGGCAGATCGTCGTGCTTGCCCTCGAGGATCTCCTTGAAGCCGCGGATCGACTCGGCGATCGGGACGTACACGCCCGGTGTGCCGGTGAACTGCTCGGCGACGAAGAACGGCTGGGACAGGAAGCGCTCGATCTTGCGCGCCCGGTTCACGGTCAGCCGGTCCTCGTCGGAGAGCTCATCGATGCCGAGGATCGCGATGATGTCCTGCAGCTCGCGGTAGCGCTGGAGCACCGCCTTGACCTGGTTGGCGACGTTGAAGTGCTCCTCCCCGATGATCTCCGGCTTGAGGATCGTCGAGGTCGAGTCGAGCGGATCGACCGCCGGGTAGATGCCCTTCTCGGCGATCGATCGCGACAGCGTCGTGGTCGCGTTCAGATGGGCGAACACCGACGCCGGCGCCGGGTCGGTGAGGTCGTCGGCCGGAACGTAGATGGCCTGGATCGACGTGACCGAGCCCTCCTTGGTCGACGTGATCCGCTCCTGAAGCTCACCCATCTCGGACTCGAGCGTGGGCTGGTAACCGACCTGCGAGGGCATGCGCCCGAGCAGCGCCGAGACCTCGGAGCCGGCCTGGACGAACCGGAAGATGTTGTCGATGAACAGGAGCACGTCCTGATGCTCCTGGTCGCGGAAGTACTCGGCCATGGTCAGGCCGGACAGCGCGACGCGCATACGGGCGCCGGGCGGCTCGTTCATCTGGCCGAACACGAGCATCGTCTTCTCGAGCACGCCCGATTCCTTCATCTCGAGCCAGAGGTCGTTGCCCTCGCGGGAGCGCTCGCCAACGCCGCAGAAGGCCGACAGCCCCTGATGCTCCTCGGCCAGGTTGCGGATCAGCTCCTGGATGATCACGGTCTTGCCGACGCCGGCGCCGCCGAACAGGCCAACCTTGCCGCCCTTGGCGTACGGGGCGAGCAGGTCGATGACCTTGATCCCGGTCTCGAACATCTCGGTCGTCGGGGTGAGGTCCTCGATCGTCGGCGCGTCGCGGTGGATGGGCCAGCGCGGCGTGTCCTCGGGCAGCTCATCACCCATGTCGATCGGCTCACCGAGCAGGTTGAAGATGCGCCCGAGCGTCTTATCGCCCACGGGGACGGTGATCGGAGAGCCGGTGTCGATCACCTCGAGTCCGCGGGCCAGCCCGTCCGTCGTGTCCATCGCGACGGCGCGCACCCGGTCGTCGCCGAGGAGCTGCTGCACCTCGAGCACGAGCCAGTCCTCGGCCTCCGGGGGCGAGACCTCGGCGGAGATGGCCTCCTCCTCCCGGGCCGCCGCGGGGCGCCGCACCTTGATCGCGTGGTTGATCTCGGGCAGCTTGTCCGGGAACACGGCCTCTACGACCACGCCCTGGATTTCCTCGATCCGGCCGGTGTTTGGCTTGTCGGGCTCGTTCCGTGCGGCCTCGCTGCGCTGTTCTTCTGCGACTGACATTGCTTCTCCAGTGTAGGTCTACCCGGACAGCCCTTCTGCCCCCGCCACAACTTCCAAGATCTCCTGCGTGATCTCCGCCTGACGCGCCCGGTTCATCTCGAGGGTCAGTGACTTGATCAGGTCACTGGCGTTGTCCGAGGCGCTGCGCATGGCGGTCATGCGCGCGCCGTGCTCGGACGCCGTCGACTCGAGCAAGGCCCGGAAGATCGAGATTTCCACATAGTCAGGCACGAGTCGCTTGAGGATCTCCTCCGGATCAGGCTCGTACTCGACGAGCGCTCTTGGCTCAGACTTGCCCTGACGATCCTCGCTCGAGTCCCCCTCGGGCTCCTCGCCGAGGATGGTGGCCTGCTGGAGAGGAAGCAGCGTCTCATGCCGGACCTCCTGCTGCACCGGCGAGATGTAGCCGTTGTAGAAGATCTCGACGCGGTCGACCTCGTCGTCGACGTACGCGGCCATGACCCGGTCAGCGATCCGCCGCGCGTCCGCGAATGAGGGTCGATCGCTGAATCCGGTAAAGCTCTCGGCCGGCTCGAGCCCGCGAAAGGTCAGCGACGTCGTCGGCCGGCGACCGGAGGCGAAGAACACGGGCGTGTGGCCCTCCGCCTCATTGGCGCGTCCCGCCGCGACCCCGGCCCGGACGATGTTCGAGTTGAACGCGCCAGCCAGACCGCGGTCGCCGGCGATCAGCAACAGGCCGACACGGGACACCTGCTCGTGCTCCTGGAGGATGGGCAGGTTCGGAACGTTGCCCGCCGCCTCGGCCGCCTGCCGCGTCATCCGCCGGATGGCGTCCGCGTACGGACGGAGCGCCTCGATCCGCTGCTCGGCTCGGCGCAGCCGGGCGGCCGCGACCAGCTCTAGGGCGCGGGCGATCTTCTGGATGTTCTTGACCGCCCCGATGCGGTTGCGAACGTCGCGCTGTGACTGCGGCATAGGTCCGGATCAGGCTGCGGCTGCCGCGGCCTGCGCCTGTTCCTCCTCCTGGCCAGCCGAGTCCCCATCCCGGTCTCCGTCCCCGTCCCCGTCCCCGCGACGGGTATCCCGCGAGCGATCGTCGTCTCCGTCGTCGATGGGATGCCCCTCCTCGTCGAGGTCGAAGCCGAAGTCCTCGGCGAAGCCCGAGACCGCCTTCTCAACTGCCTGCTGGGTCTCGTCGCTCCAGTCGCCGCTCGCGATCTTCTTGAGCAGCTCGGCCTCGTTGGCGCGCATGAACTCGGTCAGGTCGGCGAGGAACCGGTCGACCTTGTCCACGACGATCCGGTCGAGATATCCGTTGGTGGCGGCGTATACCTGGATCACCTGGTCCTCGACGGGCATCGGACGCCGCTCTGGCTGGTTGAGCGTCTTGACCAGCCGCTCGCCGCGAGCCAGAGTGCGCTGCGTCTCCGGGTCGAGCTCGGAGCCGAATTGCGAGAAGGCCTCGAGCTCGCGGTACTGCGAGAGCTCCAACTTCAGCCGGCCGGCGACGCGCCGCATCGGCGTGATCTGGGCGTTCCCGCCCACGCGCGAGACCGAGATGCCGACGTTGATGGCCGGGCGCACGCCCGAGTTGAACAGCCCAGGCTCGAGGTAGATCTGGCCGTCGGTGATCGAGATCACGTTCGTCGGCACGTACGCGGAGACGTCGCCGGCCTGGGTCTCGATCACCGGCAGCGCGGTCAGCGAGCCGGCCCCGAGATCGTCGTTCAGCTTGACGGCCCGCTCGAGCAGACGCGAGTGCAGGTAGAACACGTCGCCCGGATATGCCTCGCGGCCCGGGGGCCGGCGCAGAAGGAGCGACATCTGGCGGTAGGCCACGGCGTGCTTCGAAAGGTCGTCGTAGACAACGAGAGCCGCCTGGCCGTTGTAGAGGAAGTGCTCGCCCATCGCACACCCCGCGTAGGGAGCGAGGAACTTGATCGGGGCGGCCTCGTCGGCCGCCGCCATCACGATGATCGTGTTATCGAGCGCGCCGGCGTCCTCGAGCGTCTTGGCCAGGGCGACCACGGTCGCCTTGCGCTGCCCGATCGCCACGTAGACGCAACGCAGGTCGCGGTCCTTGTTGTTGATGATCGCGTCGACGGCGATCGCAGTCTTGCCGGTCTGGCGGTCGCCGATGATCAGCTCGCGCTGCCCGCGCCCGATCGGGATCATCGAATCGATCGCCTTCAGGCCGGTCAGCATCGGCTCCTTGACCGGCTGACGCTGGACCACGCCCGGCGCCTTGAACTCGGTCGGACGAGTCTCCTTGGACTCGATCTCACCCTTGCCGTCGAGCGGGTTGCCGAGCGGATCGACGATCCGCCCCAGAAGCCCGTCGCCCACGGGAATCTCGAGCAGGTGCTTCGTGCGCTTGACCGTGTCGCCTTCGACGATCTTGTCCCATTGCCCGAACAGCACCGCGCCGACGTTGTCGGACTCGAGGTTCAGGGCCAGGCCCGTGACGCCGTGGGGCAGCTCGAGCATCTCGAACGACATGCAGTTGTCGAGCCCGTGGATGCGGCAGATGCCGTCCGCCACCGACAGGACGGTGCCGACCTCGGTTAGGTCAGCGCTCGAGGCATCCAGGCCTTCGATCCGGGATTTGAGGATTGAGGTGATCTCATCGGGCTTGATCTGCATTCATGACTCCTTGAGCAGGCCAGGGTAACTACGCCTGCGCGACTTGCTTTCGAAGTTGTTCCAATCGGTTTCGGATCGATGCATCCAAAATCACGTTGCCCACGCGGAGCACGATCCCGCCGAGGATGTCCGGGTCGACCTTGCTCGAAAGCTCGACCGTGCGCTTGGTCTGCTCCCCGATCCGCTCCCCGATGCTGCTCACCGTGGACTTGTCGAGCTCGATCGCGCTCGTGACCTCCACCGGAAGCAGATCTCGCTCATCGTCCCACAGCTCGTCGTAGCGCGCCTTGACTCGGAAGATCACGGGCATCCGGTGACGTTCAATCAGCGCCTCGAGGAAGTTCATGAGGATCGGCTCGCCACCGGTCACCGCGCGCTCGAGCCCGCTCTTCTTCTCCTCGGTCGAGAAGTACGG
>DATBYI010000367.1:0-5665 GCA_036513815.1 Solirubrobacteraceae bacterium | reverse complement strand
GAACTCGTTGGTGCTGACCCCGATCAGCGTCAGCCCGTCCTCGAGAATTCCGATCAGGATCGCGCCGATGAACGCGCCCACGACTGTCCCGCGCCCGCCGGTGAGTGCCGTGCCGCCGATCACGCAGGCGCCGACGGCGTACAGGATGTAGTCGACGCCGAAGTTGCCCGGATCAAGGCTCCCGTACTTGACCGCGTCGACGATGCCCACGAGACCGGCGAAGAAGGAGCAGAGCACGAAGCACCACACTTTGACGCGCCGGGTCGGCACCCCCGCCTCGGCCGCGCCGATGAGGTTGCCGCCCGTGGCGATGATCCGAGTGCCGAAGCGCGATCGGTTGAGCATCACGGAGAGGACGATCGTGATCGCGAGCACCCACAGGATCTCGGCCCATTTCCACGCTCCCATCGCCTGCGCGATGAAGCTCGTCTTCCCGCTCAGTGGGATCGGCGACGCCTCGGCGTCGTTGGAGTAGACGAGCACGATCCCGTAGAGGATGAAGTTCGTGGCCAGCGTGGTGACGAACGACGGCACGTTCAGGCGCACGGTGATCAATCCGTTGATCGCGCCGACGGCGCAACAGGCGAGCAGCGCGATCACGATCGCCACGATGAGCGGGAGACCGTCGTTGTGCATCCACCACATCACCCACGGGGCGAACAGGAAGACCTGGCCGACTGACAGATCGATCTCGGCCAGTACGAGCAGCAGCACCGATCCGACGGCGATCGCGCCGATCGGCCCGGCGTAGCCGGCGGCTGAGCTCAGGCTGAGCGAGCCAGTGAACGTCGAGCCGGCTCTGATCGTGAAATACACGAACAGGGCGACCGTGATGACGATCGGCGTCAGCTCGCGCTGGTACAGGAACAGGCGCAGGACTCGACGTCCCGCCGACACGGTCCCAGATTCGTGCTGCTGCCCCGGCGGGCTGGCCACCGGGGCAGCGGCAGACGTTGGAGCGTCCGAAGACACGCTCGCGAGAGTCTAGGTGGAGATCGAGGACGGCGGCGCGATGGACTTCTTCGTCGCCGACGTTCCCTCGAACCGGCTCGGCGTGAGGTACGGCGCCACGTTCGCCTTGGTCACGATGCCGATGCCCGTGTCGGTGTCGGTCGGCCTCATCAGTCCGCCCGAGACGTTCCACAGGAACAGCTGCATGATCGTGTCGAAGCCCTGCAGATACGCCTGCTGGTCGATCGTCGCGGTCACGTAACCGGCGTTGATGGCCTGGACGACCGGCAATCCGACGTCCCACACCGACGCGCCCACCTTGCCCGCTAGACCCTGGGCCTTGATGAACTGGGCGACCGCGTTGCTGTCGCCGCTGTCGACGGCCATCATCCACTTAACGTCCTTGTTGCCGGCGTACCAAGACGAGATCTTGTCGTACTCCGGCGAGCCCTCGGTCGCCGAGGTCCCGACCTCGACGAACTTGACGCCGGCGGCGTCCAGGATGGGCTTCGCGCCGTCGAGCCGCGGCTGGATGTTCCCCGTGCCCGGAGTGGCGATGATCCCCGCGACGAGGTCGCCCGAGGACACCTTGCCGGATTTGAGGATCGCCTGCCCGACCGCGGCACCCGCGGTGAGGTTGTTCTGGCCGATGTAGCACATCCGGTTGTTCTTGACGCCCGTCGAGACGTCGGCGTTGTACGCGATCACCGGAATGCCTGCACCCAGCGCAGTGTCGACCGGCGAGTTGAACGCCGTGTTGTCGATCAGCGGACACCCGATCCCACTGGCCTTCTGGGCGATCGCGGTGGTGAACGCCGAGACCATCTGGCTCACGATCGAGTCGGTTGAGCCCGTCCACTGGAACGAGGAGCCAGTCAGCGCGCACGCGTCCTGGCACCCGTAAATCGTTGCGGTGAAGAACGAGTTCGTCGTCACGTGGTTGACCATCACGAAGTGGTGACCCCCGCTACTTCCGAAGGGCCCGCCACCGCTCGATGTCGCCGCCTGCGAGGTAGTGCTCTTGCTCGAGCCACAAGCCTCGAGCGCCACCGCCGCGATCGCCGCCGCGCCACCGGTCAGCGCCGTCCTGCGCGTCAGCTGACGCCAGCTCTTAGACGGGCTGTCCTCTTGCTTGCGCTCGTCCCACTCGAGCCGCTCAATCGCGTCGCCCACCACATCTTCGTCTGACACCTCGTACTCCTCCTCTCGTCCGTTCGGAACCGACCTCGGTGCGTTAGCCCTCACAAGCGGCCTTCGCCTGCTCACTTCATCCGTCGTCCCGCGTACGGCTATGGGTCGAGTAACGCCCCAGAGGCGCACATCCAGCGCACGCCGCACGTTGCGGCGGCTCGACCACGCCCAAAAAGGCCTCCTCTCGCCTGTGATGCGGCGGCCATGTTAGCGATCACAAGTCTGGGGTGTCAATCCCGCCGGCGTGTTCCATAACCGGGTCATAACGGCCGGCGCTCAGCCCGCGGGCGCCGGGCCGGTGCTCGCGCGCACGATCAGCTCGGGCGGGACGAGCGAGCCAGAGTCGGTCCGGCCGTCGGACTCGATCGTGTCCAGCAGCAGCTGGAGGCTGCGCCGACCCATCTCGATGAAGTCCTGACGGATCGTGGTCAACGGCGGCAGGAAGTACGCCGCCTCGGGAATGTCGTCGAATCCGACGACGCTCAGTTCGCCTGGTACCGCCCGTCCGGATTCGTGTGTCGCGCGCAGGACGCCGAGCGCCATCTGGTCGTTGGCGACGAACACCGCGGTGACGGACGGATCGGCGCTCAGGCGCCGGCCGAGCTCGTAGCCGGCGCGCGGGCTCCAGTCTCCGACCAGCGGCTCCGGGGCCTCGGCGCCGGCCGCGGCGAGCGCCGCGCGCCAACCGTCCCGGCGCTGGCGCGATTCCACGAAGTTCGGCGGGCCGCTGATGTGCCACACGGTCTTGTGGCCCAGGTCGAGCAGATGCTGGGTGGCGCTGACCGCGCCCGCGATCTGGTCGACGGCGATCACCGCGACGCCGTCGTCGGGCCCGGCCTCGACCGCCACCAGTGGTACGTCGGCGTGCGTGTGCAACAGCGCGTCACCCGCCTCCTCGTGCGGCGCGATAACGAGGATCCCGTCCACCCCCTGGCGTCGCAGCCGCTCCACGGCGTCGGTCACCGAGGAGCGGTCGAGGGCCTTGAGGCTCGCGACGATGATGAAGTAGCCGGCCTCGTGGGCCGCGCGCTCGATCCCAAACAGGGTCGACGCCGGGCCGTACAGCGTCGTGTCGAAGCTGACCACCCCGAGCGTCCTCGAGCGGCCGGTCACGAGCGCGCGCGCCACCGAATTCGGTCGGTAGCCGAGCTCCTCCATGGCCGCGAGCACCCGGTCGCGCGTCTCGGGCCGCACGTGCGGGCTGCCGTTGATCACCCGGGACACCGTCTGGTGCGAGACGCCGGCGAGCCGCCCCACGTCCGACATCACGGGGGCTCGCGGTCGAGACCGGGGCGGCACCTCGCCGTCCATGGCCCTGTGGTGCGGCTGGGGTCCTATTTCCTCAGCGGACTCCATAGCGCTCATATACCCGGCCCGCCGCGGCCAGCGTTGCCCTCCATCGTTGACGGCTCGGCGGCATGTTAGCGCTCACGCAGCGCCCGGACTAAGATCGCGCGGCACGCGTCGACCTCGAAGGAGCGGTGATGAAGACGAGCTTGGGCATCTGGGCCTTCGGACCGATGGTGACGCGGTTCGTTCCTGTCGGCTACCAGCCACAGCATGACTACCACGACGAGCCGGTCGCCGAGAAGGTCCACCGGGCGATCGACGGTCTCGGAGACCTGATGGACGGCTACGAGTTCCACTATCCACAGGAGCTGTCCGAGGCGAATCTGTCCGAGGTGCAAGCCGCGCTCGGCGATCACGACATCTACTGCATCGCCGGGGGACTGCATCTCGATCCCCGCTTCGGCCGCGGCGGTTTGGTGAACCCGGATCCGGCGCTCCGTGCGGAAGCGGTTCGCATCGTCCGCGACGCGGCCGCGTTCGCCGGCTCGCTCGGAGCGCACCTGATCATCTGGCCCGGTGGCGAGGGCTACAACTACCCGTTCCAGACCCCCTACGCCGATTCGTGGCGGTGGCTGATCGAGGGCATGGCCGAGGCGGCCACGGTGTGCGCCGAGCACGGGGTCAAGCTGCTGCTGGAGCACAAGAACTCCGAGCCCGCCATGAAGATCCTGATGCGCAACATCGGGATGACGCTGTTCGTGGTCCACAAGCTGCAGGCGCTCGGGCTCGACAACGTCCAGGTCAACATGGACTGGCAGCACCTGATCATGAACGGCGAGCACCTGCCCGAGTACGCCTCGTTGTTGGCTTCCGAGGGTCTGCTCGGGCACCAGCACGCCAACTCGGGCTGGGGCACGTTCGACGACGACAACATGGTCGGCGCCACCGCGTTCATGGAGACGCTCGAACTGGCGTTGGAACTGCGGCGGGTGGGGTACGGGTCGGCCGGCGAACGGCTCGGGTTCGATCTGTATCCGTACACCGAGGATCAGGTCGGGGCGGTTCGGCGGTCCGTGCTGCAGTGGCAGTTCATCGACTCGGTGGCGGCGCGGATCGATGACGCCGCCCTGCGCGAGGCGCAAGCCTCGAAGGACGCGGTGCGTGCGTACGAGATCGTCTACGCGGCCCTGGGGGCCTGAGCGGCGCGTCGCTGCCCGAGGATCTCGTGCAACCTCTCGGCTTCCTGCGCCGGTCGCTCGTCCAGCCGCTCCTCGGTGACGCGGACGGTCACGAAGCCGTGCGCCAGCGTCGCCGCGTCGCGCTCCCGGTCGGTCTCGAACGCGATCTTGCCGCTGTGGAACGGCCAGCTGTCGAGCTCGACGATCACGCGCTCGGCGACGAACAGGGCGTCGACGATGTAGCCGAGAAGTGGCGCGCCCATGACCGGCGCCGGCAGGCCGTGGGATTGACAGAAGACCGGAAAGTCGTCCTCCCAGCCCGACCGCGTCGGGGTGCCCTCGAGACCGATCAGCCTGGCGATTCGTTTCGTGCCCGGAGCGTTCCGGTGGCGCGCGAGCGTCTCGGCGAGCTGATCCTCGGTCAGCCACAGCGAGTGCAGCGCGTTGTTGACGGCACGTTTGAGCGACTTGTCCTTCCAGCGCGGGGACATGTCGAGGAGCGTCCGGGCCGGCGCGGTGGCGCGGATGCCGAGTTGGGTGGTGATGTCGCGCCTGGTGAGCGTGGTCGAGCGGTGCACCCGGATGCCCTTCGGCCGGCGATTTCCGACGATCATTACCTCGAACGGGGTGTCCCAGTGGCGCCAATATCCCCAGAGCGTCATGGCCGACGCGTGCGAAAGCGCGGCGCCGGGCCCCGAGGCGAGCACGGCGGCGCCCGCGCGCTCGAGTGGCGTAACAGCGCGTCGCCCGACGGAATACACACCTGCGTAAACCCTGTAGAGACGGCCCGCTTTCACCCGGCGACGGATTCCGTCGTCATCCAGCCCAAGGTCAAGCAACTGCCTCCGCGTGATGTTCCCGTTCTGCTTCGCCGCCATCGCGGCGATCGCCGCATCGATCGCTTGGCATATATCTCGCTCTATACGCGAGTTATCTGCCAACCCCCGGTCGTCGGGGGCAGGGTCCGGGGCGGGGTCGGGATCCGGAGCGGGGGCGGGGTCCGGGGCGGGGTCGGGGTCCGGGGCGGGGTCCGGGTCCGGGGCGCGGTCGGGGTC
>DATBYI010000366.1:0-2060 GCA_036513815.1 Solirubrobacteraceae bacterium | reverse complement strand
CGGACTCACCCTCTTCTCACCTTCAAGTGTGACGTATACTGAACGGCCATTCAGAAAACTACAGCGGTTCGGTCGTCGCTGTCAAGGAGTTATTCGAGTGGTCGACGTCGCAGTGTTGGGGGCGGGACTAGCGGGATTGAGTGCCGCACGGGACCTCAAGCGGTCGGGAGCGGACGTGATCGTGCTCGAGGCACGCGACCGTGTCGGCGGCCGCGTCGAGGCCGTGACCCTTCCCGACGGACGCACGATCCAGGCGGGCGGCGAGGTGTTCGGACCAGGCCACACGGCCTACGGCGAGCTCGTCGAGGAGCTGGGCCTGACCGTGGAGCCGAGCTACGTCGCCGATCCCGGCGAGATGAGCTGGGGCCTCGTCGACGGCGTGTACGTCGGCGACGACGTCCCGTGGATGACGGAGGCGGAGCGCCGCGACGAGGACCGCGTCGAGCGGGCCTTCGTTGAGCTGGCCGCCACGGTCGACCCCGACGATCCGTGGTCCCACCCCGAAGCGCAAGCGCTCGACCACATGAGCCTGGGCGAGTGGCTTCGCGCTCAGGGCGCGCTGCCCGCGGTCCAGCGCCGGCACGAGCTGGCCTCGCTGTCGCTCTCGTGCGACAGCCCCGAGCGGAGCTCGCTGCTCGCCGAGTTGCGCAAGCATGCGGCGCTCGGCGGTGACGGCTTCTACGAGCTCGAGCGGTGGGAGGGCCTCCGAGTGGCCGACGGCTCCGCGGCGGTGGCGCTCTCGATGGCGGCCGAGCTGGAGGCTCAGATCCGGTGCGGCACCATCGTTCGCCGGATCGAGATACGTTCCGGACGCGTTTCCGTGACGCTCAGCGACGGAGAAGCGGTCGCCGCTGAGGCGGTCGTGTGCACGATCCCCGCCGGCCCGTTGCGCGCGATCGAGATCGCCGGCCTGAGCGACGCCCGGCTGCGCTCGCTCCGCTCACAGCGCCAGTCGCTCGCGGCCAAGGTCGTCGCGGCCTACGACACGTCGTTCTGGCAGGAGGCGGGCCAGAACGGACTCGCCGAGTGCGAGTGGCTGTTCGGCTCGACGTGGCCGCAGAGCCTCGGGGTCCTGTCGATGCTCGTCCCGCCCGAGCGGCTGTCGGCGTTCCTCGCCGCACCCGAGGCGGTCCGCTCGAGCACCGTCGTCGATGGGCTCGTGTCGCTCTACGGCGAGCCGGCCCGATACCCCACGGCGATGCTCGAGCGCGCCTGGGGCGTCGACCCGTACACGCAGGGCTACATCGCGAGCTGGGCGCCCGGGGACCTGACGCGGGTCGGGCCGCTGCACGGGACCCACGAGCCGCCGTTCTACGTCGCCGGCTCTGACCATTGGGTCGCCGGCTACATGGAGGGCGCGGTTCGCACCGGCCGCGACGCGGCGCGCGCGGCGCTGGGCGCGGGCTCCCCGGCCTGAGCCTCGTTCGGGACGAGCACGTCGCCCAGCCCGAGGTCACGGGCCAGCGAGCCCGCCACCGCGCGCCGCGCGCGGTCGAGCGGGAGCGCACCGTCGCCGATCAGCGTCCTGGTCCCGTAGCCGTCGAGCAGCGCGAGCGTCCGGTCGGCCACCTCGTCCGGATCGCACCGATCGAACTCACCGTCCTTCACGCCGGCCGCGATCTCCTCGGCGAACCACGCATGCAGCCGCGCGTACAACTCCTCGGCGACCGGCCTCATCTCCGCGTGGCGGGCGGCGCGCAGCCACAGCTCGATCCACAGCACCCAGTCCTCGGCCAGGTCCGGGGTGGTGGGCAGACACTGCTCGATCATCGACGCCAGGCGCTCGGCGTGCGACGCGCCCGCCGGGGCTTCACCCGCGGTGCGGACCTCGCCCGCGTGTCCGTAGGAGTACTCGAGCGCCTCGGCCAGCAGGGCGTCCCGGGTAGCGAAGTGGTAGTGGACAAGCGCGCTCGACACCCGCGCCTCCATCGCGATCCGGGCGATTCGCACGCCGTCGATCCCCTCGCGGGCGATCTGGCGCACGGCGGCGGCGAGGATGCGTTCGCGTGCGCTCGGCTTCTTCACGCGCCGGCTGCCTCCTCGGCCAGGTCACGGTCCCC
>DATBYI010000365.1:0-14496 GCA_036513815.1 Solirubrobacteraceae bacterium | reverse complement strand
CTTGCCACCGGACGCGAACACCGTCATCCGACCCTGTCCCTTCAGGTAGTACTGCCACTCATCCGCGTTCGGGTGCCAGTGCAACTCCCGCATCCCGCCCGGCTCGACCTCGATCAGCGCCGCCGCGATCCGCTCAGACACGGTGAAGTTCCGCGAGTCGGTGACCCGCATCTGCCCGCCCGGAGTCTTGGTCGGCTCCTGCGCGTGCATGTGCCAGGTGAACGACTGGGGCGGCTGCTCGCCCGGGTACGCCGGCGCGTCGTCGGCCATCGCCGGCGGCACCTCGCCGGCGAACATGTACCGCGTGTGACCGATGTCGGTCGGCAGGTTGTCGAACGCCGACTCGGCGACCCCGAAGTTCTTCGCCAGGACCTCACGCGGGGTGTGGTTGAACCAGTCGGTGATCAAGAACGTCTCGTTCTCCGAGAAGTCGCCGCTGTCGAACACGAGCAGGAACTCGACGCCCTTCTCGAGCGCCTGGATCGAGTGCGGCAGCCCGGCCGGGAAATACCAGAGGTCGCCGACCCCGACGTCGTCGAGGAAAAGGCGACCCTCCTCGTCGAGGATGCTGATACGGCAGCTGCCCGCGATGACGTAGGCCCACTCGGCCTCCTTGTGCCAGTGCAGCTCACGGATCCCACCCGGGGTCAGGCGCATGTTCACGCCCGCGATCTCCGTGCTGATCGCCAACTCGCGGGTCGTCGTCTCGCGAGCCCAGCCGCCGCTGAGCACGCGGTTGTGAGACAGCCCGAACGGCCACTTGAGGTTCGGGACCGTGCCGGCGTCGGTCTCCGGCGCGATCAGAACGTCGGGGTTCTGCCGCTCGATCGGAACGTTGCGGGGGCCGAGGATGGTGCCGCCGCGACCGTCGACGACGGGCTGCGGGTCAGTGGCGGTGGGGGACATGAAGCCAGTTCCTTTCGGTAGGTGCGAAGACGAGCGATAGCCTGCCTGCGCCCGACCGCCGGGGCTACGGAGCCAGCGCCCATCGCGCCTTGGGGTTAGCCACCATTGGCGGCGGCGACTCGCCCGAAGCACCGCGCGGCCGGCGAGCCAGGTCCTCGCCGTCATCGCGGCGAGGCGAATAGAGTGCAGCCTGGCGATGACGGCCGACTCCGACCGCTCTGCGACCGATCCGGAACCTGATAGCGCTGCGGAGGTAGACGCTGGCGGGGGAGCTAGCCGGTTCGGTGAACTGGGTGCGCCGTTCGATCGTCGCTCGCCGTTCCGGATCGGCGTGGTGGGAGGACTGGGCCTCGCCGTGGCCTACGTGATCTGGCTGGGCATCGTCGCCGCCGCGGGAATCTTGCTGCTGATGGTGCTCGCCCTGGTAATCGCGATCGGGCTCGATCCGGTCGTCACGCAGCTTCAGCGGCTGGGACTGCCGAGATGGGTCGGCGTCGTGATCGTCTCGTTCGCGGCGCTGGCCGTGCTCGGCGCGTTTCTGGCGCTCGCGATTACACCGATCGCCAACGAGGTTGACGCGCTGGTCAAGTCAGCCCCGAACTACCTGCAGTCCCTCCAACGCAAGAACTCTCTGCTTGGACGCCTGAACCGCCAGTTCCACCTCGTCAACGACCTCAAGAAGGCTCTCTCGACCGGCGGCGTCAGCGCAGTCGGCTCGGGACTCGTGGGCGCCGGGAAGACGGCGTTGAGCGTCGTCTCCGGGATCCTCATCGTCGTCGTCTTGACGATCTACTTCCTGGCCGACGTGCCGCGGCTCAAACGCACGCTCCAGCGCCTGACGCCCAGCAGTCGTCGCGCGCGCACCGGGGCGCTCATCGACGAATCCTTTGCCCGAGTCGGGGGGTACGTGCTCGGCAACGTGCTGACCTCCGTGATCGCCGGACTCGGCACCTTGATCTGGCTCGAGATCTTCTCGGTGCCCTACCCCGCCCTGCTGTCGATATTCGTCGGCTTGCTCGACCTGATCCCAATCGTCGGCAGCACGATCGCGGGCTTCGTCGTGGCGCTCGTGGCGCTGACCGTCTCCCTGCCCGTCGCGCTCGCTACGGCTGGGTTCTACATCGTCTACCGCAACGCCGAGGACTACTTGATCACCCCCAGGATCATGAGGCGCACCGTACGCGTCCCGGGGCTCGTGACCGTGGTCGCGGTGCTCATCGGTGGCGCGCTGCTCGGGATCATCGGCGCGCTGGTCGCGATCCCCTTCGCCGCCATCATCCAGCTCATCGTCGAGGAGGTCGTCTATCCACGCATGGACCTCAGTTGACGTGACGAGCGCCTAGGCCGTCAGCACGGCGCGCAGCTCAGCCGGGACTTCGGCGATCGTCTGCTGTGGTTCGGCGGCCTGGAGCGCCGGGAGCTGTACGCCGGGTCGCTGGCTCGAAGGTCGGCACGGTTGGCCGTTGGCCAGGATCACGCCGTCGCTGCAGTGGGCTTCGACCTCACCGTTGCCGAACTGCTCCTCGTACAGCCGCGCGTAGAGGCCACCCTGGGCCAGGAGTTCGTCGTGCGTGCCGCGCTCGACGATCCTTCCGTCATCGACGGCGAAGATGACATCGGCGTTTCGGATCGTCGAGAGCCGGTGAGCGATGGCGATCGTCGTCCGGCGCTGGATGAGGGACTCGAGCGCACGCTGAACGACGCGTTCGCTTTCGGTGTCGAGCGCGGAGGTGGCCTCGTCGAGGACCAGGATCGGTGGGTCCTCGAGGATCACGCGCGCGATCGCCAGGCGTTGGCGCTCTCCGCCAGAGAACCGGTAGCCCCGCTCCCCGACGACCGTGTCGTAGCCATGCTCCAGCGCGAGGATCCGTTCGTGAATGAACGCGGCCTTGGCGGCGGCGACTATCTCCTCGTCGGTGGCGTCCGGGCGCCCGTAGCTGATGTTCTCGCGCACGGTGCCGCCGAATAGGTAGCTCTCTTGGGTGACCACCCCCACTGCGTGTGCGATCGTCGCCGCGGCGACGTCGCGCACGTCGTGCCCGTCGATCGTGACTGCGCCTTCCTCGACGTCGTATAGACGCGGGATCAGATATGAGATCGTCGTCTTGCCCGCCCCGGAGGGCCCGACCAGCGCCGCGAGCTGCCCGGGCGAGACCAGCATGGACACGTCCCGGAGCGCTTCGGTGGGTGCAGGCAGTCCGCCGTCTTCGCCGCCGCCATATCGAAACGACACATGCTCGAACGCGACTTCGCCTCGAATCTCGCTCGCGGCGACGCTGACCGCGTCCGGTCGATCCGTAATTCGAGGCTTAAGGTCGATCAGCTCGAAGATTCGGGCGAACAGTGCGAGCGATGACTGAACATCGACGGAAACCTGTAGCAACTGGTTGATCGGAAGCAGAAGGCGGCTCTGCAGGGTGGTGAACGCCACCAGCGTCCCCGCCGAGAGGTCACCGTGGGTGCCCTGGAGCCCAGCGACCAGGTAGACCAGCGCAGGGCTGATCCCGAAGAACCCCTGGGTGACCGCGAAGAACGATCGGCCCACGATCGCTTGGCGGATCTGCAGGTTGGCCTGATTGGCGTTCTCGGCGCGATAGCGGTCAACCTCGTGCTCCTGGCGTCCGAACACCTTGGCCAACAGAATCCCCGAGACCGACAGCGTCTCCTGGGTGATCGAGCCCATCGCCGCCAGCGACGCCTGGGCGTCGCGACGCGCCTGCCGCCGGGCGCGTCCGACCCGCCGGCTGAAAAGCACGAACACTGGCGTGGCGGCCAGCGAGATCGCCGTCAGCAGTGGGGAGAGCACCAGCATCGCGACCACCGAGGACACCAACGTCACCACGTTGCTGACCACCGACGATGCCGTCGAGGTGATCGTCGTCTGCACCCCGCCGACGTCATTGGCGAGCCTTGACTGAACCTCCCCGCTCCGAGTCGCCGTGTAAAACGCCAGCGACAACCGCTCCAGATGCTCAAATAGCCGGTTGCGAAGCTCCTCGAGCACCCGGTTGCCCACGACCTCGGTCAGATACGCCTGGGCGACATTCAGGATCCCGTTGACGATCGGGATCGCGATCAACGCCGCCACCAGCGGATACAACGTTCCCAGGTCTGGGCCACCCCGAACAAACAGCGCGCGGTCGAACACCTGCCGGACCAGCAGCGCGCCAATCACGCTCAACAGCGACGTCACCAAAATCATCGCCACGATCAGCGACAGCACACGCCGATGAGGCCGAAACAAACGGACGATCCGCGGGCCCAGCCTCGGTGGATCGGCCTGAGAAACCGATTCGATCATCGGCGGAGGCTAACCGGACTCGCCGACCGCGTCGCGCCGTCTGGTCGCCGACCACCCGGTAGCCGCCGAGCCGGGCGCCTAGCCCCTTTAGCCGCTCGAGTCCTCTAGAGCCACGGGCTGACCAGGATCGCCAGGTCAATGACGAAAAGCACGATGACGACATCGTTGAGGACTGCGTTGTCGGGAAGGCCTGGCGCGATCTGGACCACGCCCCATAGGGCGAACGCACTCACCAGAATCGAGCGCGTCAGTAACTCACGGGTGGTTTCGTGATGAGCGAGCACGTGAGCGACGTACGCCGCGGCGGCCAAGAAGAGGGTCGCGCCCTCGAGCGCCCGCGCTGTTGCGCCACCCCAGCCGGCGCGCACGCCGATCGCAACCAGCCCGACGGCTGCGCTCGCCGCGATCAGACCGCCCGCGAGGTGGCGAAGCTGCGTGTGACGGGCATTCACGATCCGATCGGTCGCGGCCAGCGACCGGCAGTCAGCGCTTGTAGTAATCGACGTTGATCTGGGCGTACTTCAGCCATTCGTCGGGCAGCTGGTCCTCGGCGAAGCAGGCATCCACGGGGCACGCCTCCACGCACGCGTCGCAGTCGATGCACTCCTCGGGATCGATGTACAGCTGCGCCTCTTCCTCGAACCCGGGCTCGTCCTGGGTCGGATGGATGCAGTCGACAGGACAGACCTCCACACACGAGAGATCCTTCGTTCCGATGCAAGGCTCCGCGATCACATAGGTCATCTGCTGGCCCTCCTGGCAGGCTCCGGCTCAAGGGTGTGCTTGGAGGATTGCATGTCAACCTAGGTTGAAGTCAAGCCGTCGATGGTCGCTGCCGGGACCGGCTTGCCAGGCTCGCGGCGGTGCGATCGCGGAGCGGGAGTACGCGCTCGTCGAACATGCGGCATACGTCGATCGATTCGCAGCTGCACTGGCTGCAGATTTTCAACACGCGCCGCACCGAGGTCGCCCGCGCGATCAGGTCCTCGAGCTCGGGAAGCTTCAGAAGCGCGAGCTGGCGCAGCCGCTCGTGTGCGAGCTCGTCGCGCGAGCCAAGCAGGTCGCGGATCTCCTCGAGCTTGAAACCCACCCGTTGCGCGGCGTCGATGATCGCCAGCCGGCGAAGCACCTCCTCGCTGTATCGGCGCTTCCCGCCGGCGCGCTCCGGCTCGGGCAACAACCCACGCGCCTCGTAGAAACGAATCCGCGAGGTGCTCATTCCGGCCCGTTCTGCCACCTCGCCAATTGCCATTTCCGGCACCACTTCGCGTCAGTCCCCGGCTCGTTCGACTTCAACCCGACTTCAAGCGCAAGCCTACCGACATGGTCCACGTCGACGGTCCAGCCAGCATAGGCTGAACCGGGATGGACGAGTCCTCCAGGGCACCACACGAGCGGCTGCCGGTCTCGCTGATCCTCGCGGTCTCGATGATCGCCGCGGGCATCGTGTACCCCGTCACCGATTCCGCACTGAAACACACCTCGCCGATCATGATCGCCACCTTGCGGGCGCTGGTCGGGGGCCTCGTGCTCGCCCTCATGCTCCCGCTACTGGGCAGTCGGTTACCGGGTACCCGCAGGCTTTGGGTGTGGGCGCTTGGGATCGGCCTCGGGAACACAACGCTGACCCAGGTCGGGATCAGCGTCGGCACCGCCCGCGCCGGCGCCGCGGTCGCGTCCGTCCTACTGAACTCCTCGCCGTTCTTCGTCGCGCTGCTCGCCCGGTTCGCGCTACGCGAGCCGGTCACCCGTCTGCGCGCGATCGGGCTCGTGATTGGTTTTGGGGGGGTCCTCCTCGTCGTGCTCGCCGACCCGGGCAAGGTCGCCCACGGCTCCCGGCTCGCAATTGGATTCATGCTCGCCCTGCTCGGAGCGGTCGGCTGGGCAGGTGGCGGGCTCGGGATGCGCGTGCTCACCCAGCGTGAGCCGGACCTCGACGTGGCCGGCCACACCGCCGCTCAGTTCCTCGCCGGCGCCATCCCTCTCATCCCCCTCGTCTTCGTCGACGGCGGCGGCACGAGCTGGAGCGACCCGACCGTCATCGCGCAACTCACCTACCTCATCGTCGGCGGCCAGGTTCTCGTCTACGTCGGCTTCAACGCCGCACTTGCCCGCTGGCCCTCCACCCGCGTATACGCCTGGACCTTCCTCGTCCCGGTCGTCGCCGTTCTCATCGACGCCATCCAAGGAGCGCTTCCGGGCCCGGGGGCAACTGTGGGCATCGTCGTGGTGATCGCGGGTGTCGCGATCGTCAATCACCCACGCGCAGAAGCGTCAACTCCCGTCGAACTCGCGAGCCGTCCTGGCTAATGCCGCCACCGCCACCGCAGCCGGGCAAACGAGCCTCGCGTTTTCTTGGCTTTCGGAGAGCCGGCGCGGGGACCCGAACCAGGGACTCCTTCAGCGCGCGTGCGAGACCTCCGCAAGATGGGAGACGTGGTCGTCGCTTAGCACGCGCGCTTCGAACGCGTGCAGGCAGTGGGTCGAGCAGAAGTAATGGGTTTCGCCGTCGAACTCTTTGGTGATCGCCTTGGCGCGGTCGACCTTCATCCCGCACACCGGGTCGGCCGCTCCGCGGCGGGAGGTGAGCCAGAACAGCCCGGCGAAGATCGCCAGCCCGAGGACGTTCAGCGCCAGCTTGTAGTTGACCGCGATCGAGCTGAAGATGTCCGCCCGAGTGGGGCGTGGGCCGGTGGGGATCAGCCCGAGCGCGCTGAAGATCCCGTCGACGATCAGCGCGGCGATCACCATCGTGACGAACATCAGGCCGGTGATCCGCACCGTGAAGCGCGTGCCGTAGTACTTGCGGTAGATCATCAGGATCGGGAGAACGATCAGATCGGCGAACAGGAACGCCAGCACGCCGGCGAACGAGATCCCGCCCGACCACAGCACCGCGGCCAGCGGGACGTTCCCGACCGAGCACACGAAGCTGAGCACGGCGATGATCGGGCCGACGATCACGTTCTCGATTGTTGGGAACGGCGCGGGCGCGCTGCGCAGGAACAAGTGCTCAAAGAAACCGTTGCCGAGCTGGGCGATGAACCCAGCCAACAGGAAGCCGATCGCCATCTCCTTCCAGAGCATCTGCCAATCACCCCGGAAGTTGTGCGCCACATCCGACCAGGCCCGCGCCGACGTCAGGCGCTTGCGCCACGAAAGCTGCTCGCCGGCCATGTGGTGCTGATGGCCCGTATCGGCCTCGATCGCGTGCTCGCGGGCCTGGGCCTCGAGCTGCCGGCTGACGAACAGCCGGAGCAGCACCGTCATCAGCACGATCATCACGATCCCGCCCAGATACTCGGCAAGCGCGAACTGCCACCCGATCAGCACCCACAGCACCAGCCCGAGCTCCCACACAAGGTTGGTCGAGGCGAACTGGAACGCCAGCGCACTCGCGGCCGAAGCGCCCTTCTGAAACAGTGACTTGGCGATCGCGATCGCGGCATAGGAGCACGACGATGAGGCGGCCCCGAGCCCGGTCGCCCAACCGATCGACCGGCCGCCGGATCCGCTCATCAGCCCCTCGACCCGCTCCCGCGGCACCCACGCCTGCACGATCGCCGAGATCGCAAACCCGAGCACGAGCGCCCACCACACCTGCCACGCCATCAGGAACGAATCCCTCAGGCCATGCCAGATGACGTCGAGGACGGCCACGCGAACGACTCTATCAGATACCCCTAGGGGGTAGGAGTAAATGATACGATGCGGTTATGCCGAAGACTCAGCAGCCCACCAGGGGCTATACCGCCACCAAGGACCAGCTGCTCGCCCGGCTGGCGCGTATCGAAGGACAGATCCGCGGAATCGAGGGCATGGTCGAGGACGACCGCTACTGCATCGACATCCTCACCCAGATCTCAGCGGCCCAAGCCGCGCTCGACAAGGTCGCGCTCGGACTCCTCGACGGCCACGCCCACACCTGCGTGATCGGCGCCGAACCCGACCAGCAGGACGAGCGAACCGAAGAGATGATGGCCGCCGTCGGACGGCTCCTCAGACGCGGCTGACGCCCAGCCCGGGCGCTACTTGGCAGCTGCGCTTCCGCGTTTCGTTTCCTGGCGCGCAGGGCTGATCCGGATCACATCCCACGCGAGATGCGTGCGCTCGAGCGCCGCGATGAGCCACGCGCCAGGGTCGAGTTCCCATCGCCTCAGTCCGTGTCGAGCCGACGTCGGGAAAGCATGGTGATTGTTGTGCCAAGCCTCGCCGAACGCCAGCGGGGCGAGCCAAGCGAGGTTGCGCGACTGATCGCGGGTGGCGAACGGCCGACGGCCGAACGAGTGGCACAGCGAGTTGATGCTGAAGGTCGCGTGATGCAGCAGGAAGATCCGCACCGCTCCCCCCCAGAGCAGGCCGGTGAGACCGCCCACGACGGAGCCAGTCAGCGCCACGCCGAGACCGAACGGAATGGCCAAGCCGACGAGCACCCAGAGCGGGAATGTCCGGCTGATGAAGCGGAGGTCGCGGTCGGCCAGGAGGTCCTTGGCGTAGCGGGCCGGGTTCGCCATGTCCGTGCCGCGCAACATCCAGCCAACGTGGGCATGCCACAGTCCGCGCAGCGACCCCCGCCACCCCGAGGTGTGATCGATATGGGGACTGTGCGGGTCGCCCGGGTGGTCGGAGTAGCGGTGGTGCTTTCGATGCGTGGCGACCCACTCGAGCACGGGCCCCTCGACCGCCATCGACCCGAGCACAGCCAGCAACGCGCGCACCGCGCGGGTGGTCTTGAAGCTGCGGTGGGTAAACAGCCGGTGATAGCCGACGGTGATCCCCAGGCCCGTGAGCGCGTAGGTCACCGCGAGCACGAGCAGGTCCCGCCAATGGAGGCTTCCACCCCAGGCCAGCCAACCCCCCACAGCGAGCGCGGCCGGCGGCAGAACGAACACCAGCATCCGCACGATCCGGTCGGGTGTCTCATGCTCGATCCGGACCATCTCCGCGAGCTGCGCTTCCTCAGGTGTGCTCATTCCCACTCCTTCAGTCAACCTCCGGGTTCATGGAAAACCTCGGAAGTCAGGACATGCTGCCGGCCGCTCAGACGGACCTGACGCCGATGTCCTCTTTGCCTCCCCGTACCCATCCGGACCGCCGCGAACCCGCCGCCTGATCCGGATGGGTCAGCTCGTGTTGGCGGTGGCCAGCTTCGAATGAACGAGCACGAGGGGCGCGTTGGGGTCGTGCGGCTGCGGGATCGCCGCCAGACTGAACTCGGCGATCGCGCCTGGGCGAAAGACAAGGCAGTGCGTTGAGCCGCCGTATTGGAAGTAACCGAGCTCCTCGCCCTTCACGACGTGGTAGCCCGGAGCCACGTTCGGGTCTATCACGCACGAGGAGACCTCCGACATGCCGACCGGCACGAAGGCCATCAGCCCGATGACTGGATCGTCGGCCTCGATGAGAATGACCGCCCGTGCTGCGACGTGGGCAAGGTAGGACTGCGAGTTCATCGGCTCGACCGCGTCCTTGCCCTCCGAGTCAGCCTCGGAATAGTAGGTGCCGCCCTGGAGGAACGCCCGGACGATCGTGCCGCTCACCGGACTGTGCCAGCGGTGGTAATTCGTCGCGCTCAGAAAGGCCTGATAGACCGTCCCGCCGACGAACTGATCGACCGACTCGTCGTTGGCCAGCATGTCCTCGAGCGAGTACGGCTGGCTCTTGATCCAGAAACGATCCTGCCGCTTTACGTCGGCGCTGATCCCGTAAGGCGTGGACTCGCACGCGCTGACGATCACCTTGTCGTCGTCTGATGAGGCCACCGGACGCGCGCCCTCCTTGAACCGTCGGGTGAAGAAGTCGTTCCAGGAGACGAATCCCCAATGCTCATCCTCGGGGTCGTGCTGGTACTGCTCGATGCCAACAGTCCGCTGGGCCTCGGGGCATTTCCACCCCGACGGGGAGTCGTTGAGCACATACAGCGAATCGGCGCTGTCGAGAAACTCGCACCAAGCGCTCAGGATCCTCTTGAGCATCGCGTTGATACGCGGGTCGCGGAAGGCCGCGAACCCGGCCGGCGTTCCCATCGTCCAATCGAGGATCGCACCGAGCGGCGTCGCGACCATCGCGCCACCAAACTCCGGCGCCATCGTCAGCACCTCGTCGATCATGCGCAGCATCTGACTCACGCTCTCCAGGTGCCGCCTGCTGTACGGCTTGGTGCTCGGCACCTGATCGATCATCTGGTTCATGTACATGCGCACCACCGGATCAGTGTCAATCAGCTCCTGAAACTCGGTAATCACGGGATGGAGCACCACGTGTTCCCCCCTAGCCTCCACCCGTTCCCGGTGACCCGCGAGCCAGGACTCGAGGTCGTCCTGGCCTTCCGGCAACCAGCCGGCCCGACGCCGCACGTCAATCGCATCTGAGCGAGTCGTCACAGGACTGACCCTACCCCGAGCATGCCCGTCTCAGCGTCCGATCACGCCCCGGTCGAACGCTGTCGTCGAATCAAGAAATTCATCGAGGAAAGTTCGCATCATGGGCAGGATCGGGTACTCGGTAAACAAGGTCCTGCTCTCGAGAGTGCGTGATGCTCCGAGCTCGTGGGAGTCGAACAGGAGGAGGTAGAGATGTCCGGGACAGGTGCACGAAACTCCGGCGCGACAAGCGCACGAAACTCCGGCGCGACAAGCCGAGGTCGTTCCTCGGAAAAGTCGTCGACCAGGTCGGGAAGCAAATCGACGAAGCCTTCGAACCGGGCTCAGGCCAACGGACCGAGCGCTGGCCGCAACCAGGCCGCGCCCCGCACCCGAGGAGCGAGCCGCAAAAGCACGCCTCGCCAGACCGCCAACAGTCGAGGCTCGAGTCCGGCGGCTTCGCGAAATGGGTCCGCCCCGAACGACACACGCGGTCCGATCGAACGAATCGGCTTACCCGCCATGACCGGCGCGGTCGGCATCGCGGGCGGCATCCTGCTCGGGCGCACGGCTCTGCGGCGCAATCGCAAGGTACTCGGAATCCCGGTGCCCGCCAAGGTCGACCTGGCCGGCGTCACGCACCAAATCGGCGCGGCAGGCAAACAGGTTGGCAAGCTCGCCGGCGAGATCGGCAACGTCGCCGGAGAGGTCCGCAGCCTGCGCGAGAAGGCCGAACAGATCGGCAAGGCCCTCGGCTGATCGTCCCGCATAGCGGTCTAGCCTCGGCCGCTCACTGTGTCCTGAAGGTTCGTCGTGCTGAGGTGCTCGCGGAGGTGCTCAACGGAGGCAAAGACAATCGTGGCGCCCGCCTCTGTGAGTTCTTGCTCTGAGAAGCCGCCGGTGAGGACGCCGATGCTCGGGAGCTTGGCACGCGTCGCGGCCTTGCAGTCCCAGGTGCTGTCGCCGATCATGACCGCCGGGCCACCCCCGGCCTTGTCGATCGCGGCGTTGACGATGTCCGGCTCGGGCTTGCTCTCTTTGACGTCGGCAGACGTCGTGTAGCCGTCCACGAACTCTTTGGCGTCGAGTAGCCCGATGTAAAACTCGGCCTCCTGCTCTTCAGCGGAGCTGGCCAGGATCACGGCGTGACCGGACCGTTTCAGGTCGCGCAGCAGCTCGTGCGCGTCCTTCATCGGCTCGACTTCGTCGATCATCTCCTGATAGAGCGGACCTTCGGCGGCGCGGAGCGTCTCTCCAAGCTCTTGCTCGATCTGTTCGCCGGCGAGCATCTCCACGACGCGGTCGCTGCCGATGCCGATCGCACGGTGGATCTGCCAGATCGGCAGGACCACGCCGTGCTGTCGAAACGCGCGGTACCACGCCAGTGCGTGTTGGTAGTTGGTGTCGACGAGCGTTCCGTCGATGTCGAAGATGGCTGTTGGAGGCATACGGGTCCGCTCACGCAGCGGCGTGAGCGTGGCTGAGGGCTCGTCTGCTCGCCGCGAGACGTTGGGGTTCCAGTCGGTCGTATTGGGTCTGGGCACGGTCGATCAGCTCGTTGAGATCGACCGAGGCGATTGCGGGATGCTGATCGGCGACCTCAGCTAGCGCCCTCCACAGGCTTAGCTTTCCTAGGACGCCGAGGGCGAGGCTCTCGATCGCCATGAACGTGCCGAGCTGCGGCTGGCCGGACGTCAGGCCCCCGAACTTCGCGCGACTAACCTTCTCGGTTACCCACGCCCCGGCTTGTTTGACGGGGCTCTTGGAGGTGTCCATCCGCCGCATCAGTCCGATCAGCGTCTGCCGGTCTTCCTCGATCTGCGGGGCGAGTGACTGCATCAGCTCACCCAGCGGCGTGCCCTCATTCAGATCTCGGATCTGCTCGGCGAGATCACTCCCCAGCATCGCGCCGGCCAGGTGATCGTTGAGATAGACGTCCATCGCTTTGTCAGCCATACCGACTCCTTCGTCCTTCGGGCGATCGCTTCTGATTACCCGTCCGATCGCGGTCGAAAAGCAGCGCTGACTTTGGCTGCGCTCAATCGTTCCTCGGCGGACGTCACCTTCCTCGGACGCTGTGCGCAACCGCCTCGTGCGCGGCATCTGCACCGCGTAGCCGTCGTGCGGTAACTGCGGCGGCTGCGTCTCGGATCGCGCGCGGGTCCTCGTCGGTCAGGGCTAGCTCGGTAAAGGTAAGCATCCGGCGCTTAGTGCTGGTCAGGAAGGCATCGCGCTCACGGTTGCGCAGCAGGTGGAAGCCAAATCGGACTATCGGGTTCGGAATTCGAGCCGGGCGCGAGACGGCGTGAACGCGGAATTCCACGTGTCCGTCGTCGAGCCACTTCCACACCTCCCAGTCCATCTGGCCAATCTCCACGTGTCCCTCGAGTGTCCGATAGTTCCAGCCCCACACTCGCGCCTGCTTGCCACCGAGCTCCCGCGTCCGCTCGTAGACCTCGCCTACACGTACGCCGACGAATAGGTGTGCGACACCCAACGCCTGAAGCCTCAGCAGCATGTTCCGGCGCTCGAGCGGAATAGTGGCGTCGTAGTAGGCGCGTACGATCGACGGGTCGGCGAATTCGTAGCCGCTCATCAGCCTCCGGGCGATTTGCCAGCTGCCCTCGGCGAGCGGCATCCCGGGTGGCTCGCCGGGGAGGGGCTGGCGGAGGTCGGTGGTGGTCCATCCGGTGCGAGGGGAGGCATTCGCGAGTTCGGCGAGGTCGAAGTTAAGTGGCTTTCGCGTCAAGTCGGCCAGCCGGCGCTCGATCCTGGCGGAACCCGATGGGGTCGGATCGGTCAAAGTGATGCCGCTGGCATCTCGACCCGCTCAGTCGCGAGGTCGATGCCGCCCGTCATATGGCCGCCGGCAAGCTGCACTACCCGCTCGAGGAATGAGATCCACATGTGCGCCTGGACCTCCTTCGCCATCCGTAAGCGGTGGTAGAGGAGATCCACCAGCGGACTCCCGCTGCGTGCCCAGGACTCAATCTCGAATACCACTTCCGTCGTGGACGGACGTACTCGGAACTCAATCTGGCCGGCCTCCAGGTGGCCGGCGAGCGTGGCGAGGCGGAACGAACAGCGGCTCACGCTAACGACCCGGACGGGGCCGTCCCACGGGCCCGGCATGCGGACGACGTACTCGTCTCCTACCGCAAGCCGGCCCTGCTCGCCGAGGACCAGTTGAAAGCGAGCGAACTTCGTCGGCGAGGCCACGTTGAGGTCAGCCTGAAGCTTCTCCATCAGCTCGGGTCCGTCCAGGCGGCTCTCGCGAATCCGCGTGCTGTACAGCCGATGAAAGAGCGGTCCGTGCCCTTCCTTTTGACCCTGCACCTCTGCAGAGCTCACTTCTGCCGGATAGCTCAGCAGCGCCGGCAGGGGCGACTCGAGCGCCACCGAGGCCTCGCGCCGATGCATCGGCGTCGTCCGCCACATGTAGTCCCATGACGTGAGCGCGATTCCGAGGGGCCAGATCGCGGCGGTCAACCAGCGGCGAGTCGCTCTTGGGCGCTTGGGCACGGTTACGACCTACCCGTTGGGACACTGCGCAGCGTGTTCAGAGCCATTCGACCAGGGTAGGGGCGACCTAACGAGGCAGCGTAACCCCGAGGCTGCCGCAGTAAAACCTGTGCCATGTTCACAAAACTCCTCCACCAGTTCGGGTTGCGACCCGCGCACACGCAGTACCTCTCGCTCAGCTCCGTCGGGCTGTGCATCGCGTTGTGGATCCGCGCCAAGACGGTCGACCAGGACGAGCGCGGTAACGCCGAGCGCCGGGCCCTGTTCGTCGGCTTGTGGCCACCGCTGATCTGGCTGATCGGCGACTCTCTCGAGAGGCAGAAATAGCCCAGACTCACCGACTAGCCGATCCGGCGCTCGTGCCCTTCCCACTCCTTGTCGCGCAGTTCCTTCTTCTGAATCTTG
>DATBYI010000364.1:0-6579 GCA_036513815.1 Solirubrobacteraceae bacterium | reverse complement strand
TGGCAATCGTGGTCGGCGGCGGCAACATCTACCGCGGCCTGGCGGAGGCGGCGCGCGGGATGGATCGCGCCACCGGTGACTACATGGGCATGCTCGCCACCGTCCTGAACGCCCTGGCGCTACAGGACGCGCTCGAGAAGGCGGGCGTCCAGACGCGCGTGCAGTCGGCCATCACGATCTCTGAGGTGGCCGAGCCCTACATCCGTCGCCGCGCCATGCGCCATCTCGAAAAGGGGCGGATCGTCATCTTCGCCGCCGGCACGGGCAACCCGTTCTTCACGACCGACACCGCGGCCGCATTGCGCGCCGCGGAGCTGCACGCCGAGATCATCCTGATGGCCAAGAACCGCGTTGAGGGCGTCTACACGGCCGATCCGCGGCTCGATCCGGACGCCCAGTTCATTCCCGAGATCACCCACAAGGACGCGCTCACGCGCGGGCTGCAGGTCATGGACTCGACGGCGTTCGCGCTGTGCATGGACAACAATCTCCCGATCATCGTCTTCAACATGGCCGACGAGCGGAACATCGACAAGATAGTGTCGGGAGAACGAGTCGGGACGCTGGTGAGAACGTGACCACGGACATGATCGATGAGCTCCTCGCCGACGCGAGAGAGCGGATGGCCAAATCGGTCGAGGCGATCCGGGTCGAGTTCGGGTCCGTGCGCACCGGGCGCGCCAGCCCGGCGCTGCTCGACCGGATCGCGGTCGACTACTACGGCGCCTCGACGCCGCTGAAGCAGCTGGCCACGATCTCGGCTCCCGAGGCCAGGCTGCTGACCATCCAGCCGTACGACAAGAGCTCGATCAAGGCGATCGAGCGAGCCATCCTCGAGTCCGACGTCGGCCTCACGCCGAACAACGACGGGATCATCATCCGGCTTGGCGTTCCCGAGCTGACCGAGGAGCGGCGCAAGCAGCTGGTCAAGGTCGTGCGGCACATCGCGGAGGAGGGCCGCGTGGCAATCCGCAACGTTCGCCGCGACGTCATGCACGACCTGCGCGAGCTAAAGGAGGCCGGCGAGGCCGGGTCCGACGACGAGCATCGCGCCGAGGTCGAGCTGCAGAAGGTCACCGACACGCGGATCGCCGACCTCGACGAGCTGCTCAAGCACAAGGAAGCCGAGATCCTGGAGGTCTAGATGGCGACTCGCGGTGAGCGGGAAACCGCCCCGGGAGACGGTGCACGCGCCGCTCGTTACGTCGCGATCATCACCGACGGGAACGGCCGCTGGGCTCAGGCCCGGGGCCTGCCGGCGCTGGCCGGACACGAGGCCGGAGCCGACGCGGTCAAGGCGCGACTGCGCGACGCGGTCGACCTCGGGATCGCCGAGCTTACGGTGTACTCGTTCTCGACCGAGAACTGGACGCGGCCGCAGGCGGAGGTACAGGGCCTGATGGCGATGATGGCCCGCCGGATCGAGGCCGAGACGCCCGAGCTGCACGACGAGGGAGTGCGGATGCGCTTCATCGGCCGGCGCAGCGATCCCGTGTCGCCGGCGCTGATCGAGCGGATGGAGTGGGCCGAGGAGCTGACCCGCGAGAACGCCCGGATCACGCTGTTCGTGGCCTTCAACTACGGTGGACGGGCGGAGATCCTCGACGCAGCACGAACCTTTACTACCGGCACGGAGGAGGATTTCCGGGCCCATCTGTACGCACCCGACATGCACGATCCCGACCTGATCATCCGGACCAGCGGCGAGCGGCGGATCTCGAACTACCTGCTGTGGCAGGGCGCGTACTCCGAGTGGGTCTTTCGCGACGAGCTGTGGCCCGACTTCTCGCGCGAGTCGTTCGAACAGAGCCTCGAGGAGTTCTCCGCTCGTAGCCGCCGGTTTGGGGGCCGTTAGCGATGCCGGCGGCTCGCACGGGCGCGGCAGCCCGCGAGCGTCGACCCCGGCGCGAGCCACCCGAACGCAAGCCACGGCGGCGCTCGGACCTATTTCAGCGGATCCTCGTCGCGGTCCCGCTCGCGCTCGCGACGATCATCTTCATCGACCTGGGCGGGCTTCCCTACGCCCTGTTCATGATCGCCGCCGGCCTGATCTGCCTGCACGAGCTCTACCGGCTGCTCGCGCGGTGGCGCCCGGTCTCTCTCGTCGGGTTCGCAGCGCTCGTCGCGATGGTGCTCGCGGCGCGCTCGGGCGGCCAGGGCGGCGTGCTCGAGGTCATGGTCGCCGCGGTGCCGGTTGTGCTCGTCGCGGTTCTCATCACCGACCCACCGCGTCCGACGGTGGCGATCGCGGGCACCCTGTTCGGCATCTACTACATCGGGGTGGCGTTCGCGCACACGGAGCTGTTGCGACAGCTGGACCACGGCAACGGCGTCATGATCGACGTCCTGGTCGGGACGTTCGTGGGCGATACGGGTGCCTATCTGGGCGGGAGGCTGTTCGGACGCCGTCCGCTTGCTCCCCGGATCTCCCCGAACAAGACGGTCGAGGGCCTGTTCTGCGGGATCCTCGCCGCGGTGATCGCGGTCTTCATCGCCGGCCTCTACCAGACCTGGCTCACCCAGGGACAGGCGCTGCTGCTCGGGTTGGCCGTCGCGTTGCTCGGGCCGCTCGGCGACCTTTTCGAGTCGCTGGTCAAGCGCGACGCGGGCGCCAAGGACGCCGGCACGCTGTTCGGTCCCCACGGGGGCATCCTCGACCGGATCGACAGCGCGTTGTTCACGGTCGTGGTCGGGTACTACATCTGGCTCTCCGTGGTGCACTGAGCGATTGATTTGGAGATTGTCGGCGGCGCCTGGCGGCGGCGCCTTGGAGATTGTCGGCGTCTTAGACTGAACAGTCGTGCCCCGGCGCATCGCGATTCTCGGTTCGACCGGCTCGATCGGCTGGCAGGCGCTCGATGTGGTCGAGCGTTCGGGTGGCGAGCTATCGGTGGTGGCGCTCAGCGCCGCCCGCTCATGGGAGACGCTGCTCGAGCAGGCCCAGCGCCACGGCGTGCGCAGGGTGGCGGTCGCCGATCCCGACGCGGCAGCCCGAGCCTCCGAGGCGTGGACGGGCGGAGAGGTGCTGTCCGGTCCGGACGGGGTTGTCCGCCTGATCACCGAGTGCGAGTGCGACATGGTCCTGAACGCGATCGTCGGATCGGCCGGGCTGCTCCCAACCGTCGCCACCCTGACCGAGGGGATAGACCTCGCGCTCGCCAACAAGGAGTCGCTCGTCGTCGGGGGAGAGCTCGTGACCGCGCTGGCCGAGGCCACGGGCGCGGCGATGCTCCCGGTCGACTCCGAGCACGCCGCGCTCCATCAACTGCTCGCGGCGGAACGCCCCGGCACCGTGGACCGGCTGATCCTGACCGCGTCGGGCGGCCCGTTCCGCGGGATGCGGCGCGAGGACCTCGAGCACGTCACGACCGAGCAGGCCCTGGCCCACCCGACGTGGGCGATGGGGGGAAAGATCACGATCGACTCCGCGACGCTGATGAACAAGGGGCTCGAGCTGATCGAGGCCCATCACCTGTTCGGCACCCCCTACGAACAGATCGACATCGTCGTCCACCCGCAGTCGATCGTCCACAGCCTGGTGCAGCTGTGCGATGGCGCCACGCTGGCCCACCTTGGCTATCCCGACATGCGCGTCCCGATCTCCTACGCGCTGCACCATCCCGAACGGGTCGATGTCCCCGTCCGCCCGCTCGACCTGCTGGAGGTCGGCTCGCTCACGTTCGAGCCCGTCGACGAGGAGACGTTCACCTCTGTGCGGCTGGCCCGGGAGGCGGCACGCGCGGGGGGGACCGCCCCGTGCGTCATGAACGCCGCCAACGAGGTCGCCGTGCACGCCTTCCTGGGGGGGCGGTTGCGCTTCCTGGACATCGCCGCGGTGATCGAGGAGACCCTGGCGCTCCTACCCGCGGAACCGGTCCATTCGTTCGACTCGCTCGCCGACGCGGACGGCGAAGCGCGCCGGGTCGCCGCCGAGCTGGTCGCTGAGCGCACCCTCGCGTAGAGCGGGCGGCTCTCAGCGCTGAGGCGCCGCGCCTCTTACTTGGGTCTCATCCGAGCCTGCCACACTGGAGGCGTGTCGTACGTCCTCGCGGCGCTCGGGTTCGTCGCTCTGATCATCCTTCACGAGTTCGGCCACTTCGCCGCGGCCAAGGCGGTTGGCATGCGCGTGGAGCGGTTCTCCCTGTTCTTCGGGCCGCTGCTGGTGAAGTTCCGCAAGGGGGAGACCGAGTACGGGATCGGGCCCATTCCGCTGGGGGGCTATGTGCGGATCTCCGGGATGAACCCGAACGAAGAGCTCCCGCCCGAGGTCCTCCCCCGGGCCTACTACAACCAGCCCGTCTGGAAACGGGTTGTCGTGATCCTGGCCGGTCCCGCGGTGAACCTGCTGATCGCTTTCGTGATCGTGTGGGCCCTGTTCCTCTCGAGCGGCCAGGCGGTGCCCGGGAAGAACGTGGCCGCGGTGGAGAACGGCACCCCCGCGGCGGCTGTGCTGCGGCCGAACGACCAGATCCTGTCGGTCGACGGCGTGAGCGGGTCCGAAACCGCGCTGCGCAACCAGATCGCCACGCACAAGTGCGCCGGCGCGCAGGTGAACGGTTGTAAGGCCGCCACACCGGCCAAGGTCCTGGTCCGGCGCGACGGACGGCTCTACACGTTCGAGATCACTCCCCGCTATAGCAAGGCGGACGGGCGCCCCCTGCTCGGCTTCGAGTTCGGCTCGGTCCAGGCCCCGGTCGGCGCCGCCCAAGCAGCCTCGCTGTCGGCCAGCGGCCTGTGGGACGTGACAAAGCAGACCGTCGGCGTGGTCGTGCGCATCTTTGAGCCGCAGGAGCGCAAGCAGCTATCGGGGATCGTCGGTGGCTACACCGTTACCCAGGAGTCTTTCGCCACGAGTACGACGGACGCGCTCAGGGTTCTGGCGCTCATCTCGCTGTCGCTGGGGATCATCAACTTGTTCCCCTTCCTCCCCCTCGACGGCGGGCACGTTTTCTGGGCGCTCGCCGAGAAGGTCCGGGGTAAGCGGATCCCGTTCGCGGTCATGGAGCGCGCCGGAGTCGTCGGCTTCGCGCTGATCCTGTTGCTGTTCGTGATCGGGCTGAGCAACGACATATCGACGCTCTCCGGAAAGGGCTTCGGCCTCCACTAGCCTGCCGGTCCCCGATACGGTTAGCCCGCACATCCGAGCCATGACGCGGGAGGACTGAGGAGATGGAGAGCAGCATGACCTCGCCGGCGGTGGGGCCCGAGATTGGCGGCCTGACCCTGGGGGAGGCCCTCAGGCGCACGGCGACCAACCACCCGGACACCGTCGCAGTGCGCACGCCCGACGACAGCGTCTCGCTGACCTGGTCAGAGCTGCTGCGCAGAGTGGAGCGAGTCGCGGGCGGTCTGGCCAAGCTCGGGGTTGCCCGCGGTGACACGGTCGCGATCATGCTCTCCAATCGCCCGGAGTTCCACATCGCCGACCTCGCCGCGGTGCTCCTCGGCGCCACGCCGTTCTCGATCTATCTCACCTATCCGCCCGCCGAGATCGAGTACCTGATGCGCGACGCCGCCTGCCGGATCGCGATCGTCGAACAGGCGCACACGAGCGCCCTGCTCGAGGCGAGCAAGGCGCTACCGGAGCTCGAGCACGTGATCGTGGTGGACGGCGAGCCGCCGGAAGGCGCGACGTCGCTCGCAGCCGTCGAGGCGTCGAACCCCGACTTCGATCCGACCTCCGAGGTACCCGAGACAGCCCCCGAGGACCTCGTGACGCTGATCTACACGTCGGGGACGACCGGACCGCCCAAGGGCGTCCAGCTGTCGCACCGCAACGTGATGGCCGGCGTCGAGACCTTCGAGCAGCTCGTCGCCTTCGGGCCGGGCTCGCGGGTGATCTCGTGGCTCCCGGCCGCCCACATCGCCGAGCGGATGGCCCACCACTACATCCCGGTCGTCCTGGGCGGCACGATCACCTGCTGCCCGAACCCGCGCGAGGTGGTCTCCTACCTACCCCAGGTCCGGCCCAACTGGTTCTTCGCGGTCCCCAGGATCTGGGAGAAGCTCAAGGCCGGCCTCGAGGCGATGCAGGCCGCTGCACCCGAGGAGCAGCAGCGCCCGGTGCAGGAGGCGCTGGCCGCGGCCCTCGAGCGGGTTAGGCTGACGCAGCGGGGCGAGCCGGTGCCGGCCGAGCTCGAAGAGAAAGTCGCCCAGGCCGACACCCAGATGTTCTCGAAGCTCCGCGAGATGCTGGGGCTCGACCAGGCCGTGGCCGTCAACGTCGGGGCCGCGCCCACGCCGCTCGAGGTGCTCGAGTTCTTCCACGCTCTCGGGATCGAGCTGGCTGAGCTGTGGGGGATGTCCGAGACGTGCGGCTCGGGCTCGTGCAACCGCTCCGGCGAGGTCAAGCTCGGAACGGTCGGACCGCCGTCGCCAGGCGTCGAGATGAAGATTGGCCCCGACGGCGAGCTGCTCGTCCGCGGCGACTGCGTGATGGTCGGCTATCGCGGAGCTCCCGACAAGACCGCCGAGGCGCTCGACGGCGAGGGTTGGCTGCACACCGGAGACATCGCCTCGATCGACGACGACGGCTACGTCCGGATCGTCGATCGCAAGAAGGAGATCATCATCAACTCG
>DATBYI010000363.1:0-2148 GCA_036513815.1 Solirubrobacteraceae bacterium | reverse complement strand
GGCACGCGCGTCACCGTCAGGCAGGCCCTCGACCGCCAGCTTCGGCAACCCCTCGAGTTCCTCGCCCGGATCCCGCGTCGCGAAGATCAGCGCGACCGACTCCGCCAACAACCGCCGCGCCACGAATACGAGCGCCTGCGCTGAGGCCCGGTCAAGCCACTGCGCGTCATCGACGACGCACAGAAGCGGCTGTTCTTCGGCCGCCTCCGAGAGCAGGCTGAGGACGGCCAACCCGACCAGAAACCGATCCGGTGGCTTCCCCGCGCGCAACCCGAATGCCACTGCGAGCGCATCCTGCTGAGGGCCAGGAAGCCGGTCCAATCGGTCCAGCAACGGCGCGCAGAACTGCTGCAACGCCGCGAACGTGAGTTCCATCTCTGATTCCACACCCACCGTCCGCAAGACCCAGAATCCCGACGCGGACTTGGTCGCGGACCCCAGCAGCGCCGTCTTACCCACCCCCGGCTCGCCGCACATCACGAGTACTCGGCTCTGCCCACCTCGAACGGCCTCGAGCAGCCGCCCGAGGACGTCGCGCTCGCTGCGCCGGTCGTGCAACACATCCCCAGGCCCCTCGATGACCATGCCAGGCCGACCATATCGCGCCCACGCCAGGTCGAGTCCGAGCATCCACTCCGCCCGTGGTTCGAAGCGACTGAGATCCCTGCGCGCAAGCCTTTCTGACCGCGTGACTACGAGGTTTTTCGGTCGCGGACTACGCGTTGCGTGATTCGACAACCGCCGGTCGCTGCCAGTGTCAGTGCTACCCAACCTAAGGAGTCAGCATGACACGCACCAGGCCCATTGCCTTCCTCTCCAGCGCAGCGGTGGTGCCGCTCATGGCGTTGGCCGTCGCGGCCTGCGGCGGCAGCGGCGGCAGCGCCGCGACCGCGGCGACACCCCCGAAGACAACCCATGCGACGTCGACGACCGTTAGTCTCGCGAACACCGGGCTCGGATCGATTCTCGTCGACTCGACTGGTCGCACGCTGTACCTATTCGAGGCCGATTCGGGCACGAAGAGCGCGTGCAGTGGTGCGTGCGCGACCGCGTGGCCGCCGCTCCTCGCTCACGGGAAGCCGACCATTGGTAGCGGCCTGAACGCGTCCTTGATCGGGACCGCCAAGCGCTCAAACGGAGCCGTGCAGGTGACCTACAACGGACACCCGCTCTACCTGTTCGTAAAGGACACCGCGGCTGGCCAGACCACAGGCCAGGGCCTCACCGCCTTCGGCGCTCCCTGGTATGTGCTCTCCGCCGCGGGCGATGCAATCACGACCCAGCCATCAAGCTCGAGCACGTCCAGCACCGGCAGCTCAGGCAGCAGCGGTGCCTACGGCTAAGTCGCCCAACGCAGTCGCCGGCCTCGCCCGCTCGTGGACGCGGGTGGGCGAGCCTGCACCGGCGCGACATCGGCGAGTCTGTGCGCGCTCACGCCGCGCGATCGGATCGCGGGATGGCGGACCGGCCCACGCCCAGGCCGGCACGAATTGAGTGAGAGACATGACCGCGCCGAGCCGAAAGCGACTGATCGACAAGTTGGTTGAGGCGTATGTCGATTGGCGCGAGGCGTGCGTCCAGGTGGACGATGCGTATCGCGCCTGTGCGCGCGAAACTGGCCCGTGGGGCGCAGTCGCGTTCGGGCTGTATGTGGCGACGCTCGACGCTGAGGAGCAGGCTGCCGACGCCTACGCCGGGTTGGTCCGCCGCGCCGCGAGGCTCCCCTGGACCCAAGAGCGTCGATCCGAGCCGTTCAGGGAGCCGGCCCACGGCTTGGAGAGCGCAATCGTCGACGCGCAGTATGAGAGTGAGTGAGGTTGTGCACGCGAACGTGGAGGGAGTTCCGATGTCCCGAATTCTGATCACCGGCTCAAGCGACGGGCTGGGGCTGATGGCGGCACAGGTGCTCGCCGAGGGCGGGCACGCGGTCACGTTGCACGCTCGCAACGACAGTCGTGCCGGCGACGCCCTCCGCGCACTGCCGACGGCCGAGCATGTCGTCGTGGGTGACCTGGCGAGCATCGCAGAGATGCGACTCGTAGCCGAGCAGGCGAACGCGCTGGGTCGCTATGACGCGGTGATCCACAACGCCGGCGTCGGTTACCGCGAGCCCCGACGCGTGGAGACCGTCGACGGGCTCGCGCACGT
>DATBYI010000362.1:0-13153 GCA_036513815.1 Solirubrobacteraceae bacterium | reverse complement strand
CCTCGGTTGGTACACCGACAACCAGCTCAAGTACGCGATCCCGATCCCGCACGGCCTCTCGCTCCTGGCCTTCCACAGCTGGAACGCCAAGATCGAGGGTCTCGATGCGGTGCCGCCCGCCCAGCGCCCGCCCGTCAACGTTGTGCACTGGGCGTTCCAGACGATGGTCGGGATCGGAACGCTGCTGGCCGTGCTCGGGGTTGTGTATCTGTTCGTCTGGATGCGCCGCAAGCGACTGCCCGAGTCCACGTGGTTCTACCGGGCGGTCGTGCTGGCGGGACCGCTCGCGGTCGTGGCTTTGATCGCCGGCTGGGTCGTCACCGAGGTGGGTCGCCAGCCGTGGGTCGTCTACAACGTCATGCCCACGGACGCCGCCGTGACGGGCGCCCACGGGATTCCGGTCGGCTACGCCGCGCTCGCGGCCAGCTACGTGGTCGTCGCCGCCGGTCTCGTATGGGTGCTGCGGCGCCTGGCGCGAGCGCCGCTGGAGCTCCCGGTCGAGTCTGTCTCGGGGGCGCCGGGAGCTGGGAGCTGATGCTGCTCCGCTCGCTTCCCTTGGTGTTCGTGCTCATCGGTCTGACGCTGTACGTGGTTCTGGGCGGCGCCGACTTCGGAGCCGGTTTCTGGCAGCTGTTCGCCGGCCGCGGCCCTGAGGAGGAGCCCGTGCGCGAATACGCGCACCATTCGATGGGCCCGGTGTGGGAGGCCAACCACGTGTGGCTGATCTTCGTGCTGACCGTCTTCTGGACCGCCTACCCGAAGGCGTTCGGGTCGATCGCCTCGACGCTGGGGCTCGCGCTGTTCGTCGCGGCGATCGGGATCATCTTCCGGGGCGCGGCGTACGCGTTCAAGCCCGGCGCGCGGAGCGATCGCGAGGCCGGGATGACCGACACGATCTTCTCGCTCTCCTCGATCCTCACCCCGTTCGCGCTCGGCGCCGCACTGGGCGGAATCGCCACCAACCGCGTCCCCGTCGGCAACGCGACCGGCGATCTGTTCTCGAGCTGGCTGAACCCCACGTCGATCTTCATCGGCGTGCTGTCGGTCGTCAGCTGCGCGTACCTGGCCGCCGTCTATCTCGCCGCCGACGCCGCGCGCGACGGCCATCAACAGATCGAGCGGGCTTTCCGGGCTCGTGCCCTCGGCGCAGGTGTCGTCGCCGGCGCTGTCGCCGTCGCCGGCCTCTTCGTCGTCAACGCCGACAGTCACGCGCTGTTCCGCTCCCTGCTGACCGGCCGCGCACTGCCGGCCGTGATCGTGTCGTTTGTGGCCGGCCTCGCCACGCTCGCGCTCGTCTACCGCCGGCGCTATGAGCCGTCCCGCTACTGCGCCGCCCTCGCCGTCGCGGCGATCGTGGCCGGGTTCGCGCTCTCCCGCTGGCCGACGATCCTTCCCGGACTCACCATCCGCCAGGCGGCCGCCGGCCACGACACGCTCGTCTGGGTCGTCGCCGCCGTGATCGGCGGCGGCGTGATCCTGTTCCCGTCGCTCGCCTTCCTGTTCCGCCTCACGCTGGCCGGAACCTTCAGCGCCACCGATCAGGGCATGCCATCGGCGAAGACCGGCTTGGACCTGCCGACCGTTCGGGCCGGTCTGCTCACGCGCGTCGCGATCGCCTGCCTGATCGCCGGCGCTCTACTCCTGAACATCGCCGATGCGGACTGGGCTCACGTGATCGGGCTGCTCCTGCTCATCACCTTCGTGCTGCTCGGATTCCGGGTCATCATCTTCCCTCTGCTCGGCGCTCAAGCTGGGACCGCGAACGACTGAGGGCACGATGAGTTATCGAGTTCTCCAGGCCGACGATGCCTTCTGGCGGCCCTCGAACCAGATGGGGGTGCTGAACACCGACCCCGCCAAGCAGCTCGAAGCGAGCTCCCGCCCGAGCTCGAGCTCGAGCACAAGCTCGAGTGAGCGGCTGCCGGTCTAGGCACCGACCAGATCCCGCCGGCGGAAGAGTTCGAGCGCGGCGCCGGCCGCGGCTACCCCGATCGCGACCATGATGAGCGCGGCGAGGATGCGGAACGGCTCGGCCGGCACGAGCCCGACGTGCGCGAACGGCGTGATGTCGAGTAGCCACCGGGGCGCGCCGGTGAGCGCGCCGACGAGCTCCCACAGGTAGCTGACGGCGAGCAGCCCGTAGCTGAGCGGTCCGCTCCATCGCGGCGCCACCGCGTAGGCCAGTGCCGCGAGGCCGAGAAACACGGCCGCGACCGGGAGCATGTTGGCGCCCGCCTCGAGCATCCGCCCGAACCCGAGATGTACTCCGCCCGTCCGCGCGCCGGCCCAGCCGCAGACGGCACAGGCGACGGCGATGGTGGCGGCGCCGAGGAGCGCAAGCGCGGTTCGTCCCGCCAACCATGAACGGCGACCGACCGGAGCGGCGAGCAGCGTTTCGAGCCGCTCATCCGCCTCCTCCCGGCGTGCCGCGGCGACCTGGAGGCAGACGAATACGCACGCGAACAGGGCCAGGAAGCTGAAGATGAACGCGATGTAGCCGGTCGGGGTGAGGATCGAGCCGGTCCCGAGCTTGTCGATCTCGCGCTGAAGGTTCTTGGAGATGTCGGCCGGCGAGATGCTCTTGGCGATCGTCCCGAGGATGAAGGAGAACACGGCGAGCGTCCCGGTCCACGCGATCAGCGTGCCGCGCTGGTTGCGCAGGGCGAGCCCGAACAGCGAGCCGAGCAGCCGCAGGTGCGGCTCGGAGCGGTCTCGCGCGGGCAGAAGCCCGTCCCCGATGTCGCGGATCATCGCGATCCGTGCCGCCAGAGTGACCAGCAGGGCGGTCGCCGCCGCGGGCGCCAGCAACACCGCGGGCTGGGCGCCGGCGAACGGGCGCAGCAACTCCGCCCACCCGAGTGGCGTCAGCCAGCGCAGCCAGCCGAGGCCGCCGACGATGTCGGCGAGCACGCGCAGCAGGAACAGGATCGCCACCGCGCCCCCCCCGAGCTGAAGCGCGAGTCCGCGGTTCGGCGCGAGCTGGCCGGCCAGGACCGCGATGGCGGCGCAGACGGGCACGACGGTGGCGGTGGCGAGGGCCAGGTAGGCGGCGCCACCGAACGGCAATCCCCCGGCCAGGAGGCCGGCCAGCTGCCCGACCCACACGACGGCGGTACCGGCCCCGATCGCCGCGAGCGTCGCGACGCCGACGGTGGCGCGAGCGACCGGCGCGGCGAGCACCAGCTCCAGCCGTCCCGATTCCTCCTCCGTGCGCGTGAGCCGGACGCCGGCGAGCAGGCCGTAGATCGCGGCGAAGATGGCCAGCACGCCGCCGACGCGCCAGGCGGCGTAGCCGCTCACGGTGGCGACATCGTGCGGGAGTCCGTACAGCAGCCGCAGCCCCTTGCTGCTCGCGAAGCTGCGGGCGAAGGCCAGGCGCTCGGCGGTCGTCTTGTAGGCGGCGCTGTAGCCGGACGGCTGGACGTAGGCGTAGATCGCGAACACGTACGCGCAGGCGGCGGTCATCACCCGGACGTCGAGCAGGCGCCGGCGGACGAGCGCCTGCTCAGCGGTGCGTGTGCGCGCTCGCGGCGTCGTCGCGCTCATCACCTGGTCGCAGACCCGGATCACCGTAGTGGCGCAGGAAGATCTCCTCGAGCGAGGGCTCGCGGCTGAGCAGCGTCACGACGTGCTGTGGCGCAAGCGTCTCGAGCAACGGCCCGATCTCGCCCTGCACCTCGAACCGCAACGCGTTGGGCGCGGTCTGGCTGACGTGCACGCCCTCGAGCGGGGGGAGCTGGGGCGCCGGTCCCGCGAAGGTCGCCTCCACCGTCTGGGCGCTGAGATGCCTCAGTTCGGCGAGCGTCCCCTGCTCGATAAGCCGCCCGGACCGGAGGATCCCGACGCGGTCGCACAGCGCTTCGACCTCGCTGAGGATGTGCGAGGACAGCAGCACCGTCTGTCCCCGATCCTTCGCCTCGGTGACGCTGTGACGGAACGCCACCTCCATCAGGGGATCGAGGCCGCTCGTCGGCTCGTCGAGGAGCAGCAGGTCCGCGCGGGTGGCGAGCGCGGCGACCAGCTGCACCTTCTGCCGGTTGCCCTTCGAGAGCGCCCGGACCTTCTTGGTCGTGTCGAGCTCGAAGCGCTCGATCAGCTGGTCGCGGTAGGCGGCGTCGCCCTCGGTCCCGCGCAGCCGCGCGAGGAACTCGAGCGTCTCACCGGCCGTCAGCGACGGCCACAGGAACGGCTCTCCCGCGACGTAGGCGAGCCGCCGATGCGCGCACACCGGGTCAGTCCAGGCGTCGATCCCGAACAGCTCGGCGCGTCCGCTCGTCGGGCGGTGCAGCCCGAGGAGCAGCCTGATCGTCGTTGTCTTGCCCGCGCCGTTGGGGCCGAGGTACCCGTACACCTCGCCCTCCTCGACGGTCAGCGCGAGCCGGTCGAGTGCGAGCGTGTTGCCGTAGCGCTTGCTGAGCTCCCACGTCTGGATGGCCGGCACCGGTGGTCGTCAGATTACATGACTTTCAGAAAGCTATGAAATTTGTAAACTGACGCGGCCATCGAGCCGACGACCTCTCAACGGCAGCGAGACCCGGAGGCGGTCGCGCAATTCATCGAGCGCTTCGCCGCGGCTCTGGTCGCCGCCGGGGTACCCCAGATGCCCGCGCTCGTGTTCGCGGCCTTGCTCGCCACCGACTCGGGCCATCTCACCGCCGACGAGCTCGCGACCCAGCTCCGCGTCAGTCGCGCTGCGGTGTCAGGGGCGGTCAAGTACCTGACGCAGCTAGGGCTCGTCAGTCGCACCCGGCAGCCGGGAACCCGGCGCCATCTGTACTTCGTGCAGGACCCCACCTGGTATCAGCTCGTCGCGCGGCGCGAACAGGTCATGGAGCGCTGGATCGCGAGCACCCGCGCCGGTATCGAGGCGCTCGGGAGCGACACTCCGGCCGGCGCGCGCCTCGTCGAGTCGCTGCGGTTCTTCGAGTTCATTCTCGAGGAGTTGCCGGCGATGCTCGAACGATGGGAGCAGCGGCGAAACGCCGAGTAGCCGACATCCTTCTCCCGTCGGCATCTCCATCGTCTTCTGGTCGCCTATCGGGAGGAGGTCTGGACGCGCTCGAGCCCCCTCCCGCCGCCCGAAACGAACGCTGCGGCGACCTCGGTGCTGGTCCGCGAGCGGGTGATCGCGCCGACGGGCATGCTCGCGCTCACGGCGGCGTCGGCTGAGCGTTTGAGCCGTCCGTCAGGCTGTCGGTGAGTTGGTGGCGCGATGCGATGTGGAGCTTGGAGAACACGTTGCGCAGGTGGTAGGCGACGGTGCTCTGGCTGACGAACAGCCGCGCGCCGATTTCCGCGTTTGTCAGACCGTCGCCCGCCAGTCGCGCGATCCGCGCCTCCTGTGGAGTCAGGTCCTCGCGGGTCTCGACGCTCCGTTTCCGCGCGCGCTCGCCGGTCGCCGACAGCTCGCGCTCGCTTCGGTTCGCGAATCCGTCGGTGCCCATGCTCTCGAACATCTCGAGCGCCGTTCGTAGCTGCTCGCGGGCCTCGCGGCGGCGGCGCTCGCGCCGAAGCCACTCGCCATAGAGTAGGTGGGCACGGGCGATCTGGACCCGGATTTTGGTCCGAGAGAGCCGTTCGATGGCGTCGCGGTAGAGGCCCTCCGCTGCGTCCCCGTCGGTGAGCAGCGCGCGCGAACGGGCCTCGATTCCAAGCGCCCAGTCGGTCCCGGCAGCGCTCGTCGTCTCCGCGAGCTGTTCAAGCGCGAGGCCCGCAAGCCGGCGTTCGCCTGACCGAACGGCCGCTTCAACCAGCTCGGCCATGGGCCTTGGGGAGCCATCCCTGTATTTCGGGTCGATCGTCTGACGACGTAGCGCGGCCAGCGCCTCGCTGTAGCGGCCGAGGCCGTTGTAAAGGACCGCCGTTACGTGGTCGATGACGAACATGACGTACCCCTCCCCTCGTGTCGTCGCGTCGCGTCTGGCGGCTCGGATGAGGTCTTGGGTCTCGTCCTCTCGACCCCTCATGGCGGCGACCCACAGCGGAACGTAGGGCTGGGCGGGAGTGCCGATCGCCTCGCTGGCAGAGCGGATCTCGTCGAGCTGGGACTGCGCGGCAGCCAGTTCGCCGGAGATCGCCTGGATGTAGCCGAGCATGCTGAGGGCGAGGGGGATAGCGGTCAGTGCTCCGGCCTCTCGCGCGCGGCTGATCTCTCGCGTCGTCAGCCGAATGAATGTCTCGTCGTCCCAGAGATCTGCCGCAGCCCACAGCGCGAGCGAGAGCCAACGGGCCTCCTCCGGTGGGAGCGTCGCTACGCGCTGGAAGGCGGTCAGCGCGGACTTGAGCAGCGGCGCACCGGCCGCGTATCCGCTGGTGTTCTGGACCGCCAATCCCTGGAGCAGAAGATCCGACGGGCGCGGGGCCGGCGGCAGCGGGGGACCCGCGAGCGCGGCCTGGCTCACCATGGCTATGTCCGCCCCGCCGGCTAGCGGGCCGGCGAACCGCGCTGCGCTAAGCGCGTCGAGATACGTGGTGCGCGCGATCGTTGGATCAGTTCGTTCGAGCTCGCGGGCGGCCTCCAGCAGGAGCCGGGGAGCCTCGCGGCCGCGTCTGGATGCGAAGGCAATCTGCGCACGCAGGAGGTCGACCCTTGCGCGTCGGCCGGCGCGGTGGGTTCCGGCGTCAGCGATGTCCAAGAGGGCCAGGGCGTCCTCGAGCGCGCCGGCTTCGTACTTCGTCTGCGCCGCGGCGAGCGCTCTCTGCGCGCGGAGCGCTTGATCGGGTGTGAGTCCGACCGCCCGCGCCTGGAATGCGGCCGCGGCGGCCAGGCCTCCACGTGCCTGGGCGCGAGCGGCGGCGCCTTCGAGCTCCGCGGCGACAGCCTCATCCGAGCCGGCGGCCGCTGCGGCGAGGTGCCAGGCACGCCGATCTGGATCGAGCCGCGCATCGGTTGCCTGCGCCAACGCCCCGTGCACCTGCCGCCTTTCCTGCGGCGCTGCCGCTCGGTATAGCGCCGAGCGCACCAGCGGATGGCGAAACCGCACCCTGCCATCAACATCGATCAGCCCGGCCGACTCCGCCGGCTCAAGTGCCGGCGCGGCGATCGCAAGCCGGCGGGCCGCCCGCCACAAAAGGGCAGGATCGCCGGTCGGCTCCGCAGCTGCTGTGAGCAACAGCCGCCGGGTGTCCTCCGGCAACGCGTCCAGCCGCCGCAGGAAGCTCTTCTCGATCGTTCCCGACAGTGACTGCGCGCCCGGCAACCCGAAGCCGCCCGCCAACTGGGGCGCGCTGAGCCCTCGAGGCAGCTCCAGCAACGCTAAGGGGTTTCCCCTCGTCTCCGCGATCACCTGTTCGACGATGAGCTTGTCGAGCCGACCCGGAACCACTGAGGACAAGAGGGCCCGTGCATCGGCATCCCCCAGCCCCTCGATGAGAAGCTCCGGCAAACCCATGAGCGCGTCGCTCGGCTCGCGCGCCGCGAACAACAGCACGACCGGGTCCGCGTGCAGCCTTCGCGCCACGAACGCCAATGCCTCCGCGGAGGACCGATCCAACCACTGCGCATCGTCTATGACGCATAACAGCGGCTGCTCCTGCGCCACCTCGGACAAGAGGCTCAACACCGCCAAGCCAACCAAAAGCCGGTCGGGCACGGTGCCCGCACTCAGCCCGAACGTGGTCTCGAGCGCGCCACGCTGCGGACCTGGAACTCGCTCGAGGCGATCGAGTATCGGCGCGCACAACTGATGCAGCCCCGCGAAGGCAAGCTCCATCTCCGACTCCATCCCGGCCACGCGGATCGTCCGCACGGTTGGCGCCGTCGCGATCACGTAATCGAGCAGCGCCGTCTTACCGACACCGGCCTCGCCGCGCAGCACGAGCACCCCGCCCCGACCCGCCAGCGCCGCCTCGCGCAGCCTATCTAGCTGAGCACATTCGTCTCCTCGACCACGCAGCACTACCGCCTGGGAGCTCATCGAGACAGCCATCCGAGCTGCATCCTAGAACCAGCCCGGTGCAACATGGCCGTCGCTGTTTCTGCATGCACACGCTGACTCCGAGCCATGGCCTGGACCGCTGGCGCGCTCAAGGTGACGGTCAGAAGAGGCGCCAGAACTATCAGCCTGACGGTGCGAATTCCGCCCCGGCGACCTAGCGTGCACGGCACCTTATGACCCCGCCAAAATTCACCGACCACCTCGACCTCCGCCTGCGGGTCAATGGCGTCGACAGGCAGCTCGCGGGTGTTGACGCGCGCGTGACGTTGCTGGATCTCCTGCGCGAGCACCTCGATCTGACGGGTGCCAAGAAGGGCTGCAACCGCGGCGAGTGCGGCGCCTGCACCGTCTTGCTCGACGGCCGTCGGGTCAACGGGTGCCTGGTCCTGGCTGCGGCGGTAGACGGGCGCGAGGTCGTGAGCGTAGAAGGCCTCGCGGGCGGCGAGCAGTTGCACGCCGTGCAACGCGCCTTCATCGACCACGACGCCTTCCAGTGCGGCTTCTGCACGCCTGGTCAGGTGATCTCGGCTGTCGCCTGCATCGAGGAGGGCCACGCCTCCGACGAGCGCGAGATACGCGAGTGGATGAGCGGCAACATCTGCCGGTGTAGCTCTTACCCGCAGATCGTCGAGGCGGTCAAGGCCGCGGCGGCGGCCGGCAACAACCCCGGACCGAGCTGATGCGCCCGTTTGCCTACGCCCGCGCAAACAGCGTCGAGGACGCGTTGCAGGCAGCGCAGGACCCGGGGGCCGCGCTACTGGCCGGCGGCACCGAGCTGCTCAACTGGCTGCGGCTCGGCATCGCCGCGCCCGACCGTGTGCTCGACATCACGCGCATCGCCGGTCTCGACCGAATCGAGCCGCTGCCCGGGGGCGGCCTCAGGATCGGCGCGCTTGCGCGGCTGGGCGACGTCGCTGCCGATGAGCGCGTCGGGCGTGACTGGCCGGTCCTGCGCGTGGCGATCCAGAAGTCGGCGTCGGCCCAGCTTCGCAACCTCGCGACGATCGCCGCCAACCTACTGCAGAAGACGCGCTGCGCCTACTTTCGCTCCGAGGACCCGGTGGCGTGCAACCGCCGAGCGCCCGGATCAGGCTGTGCGGCCCGCAGCGGCCACGACGATCGCCACGCACTGTTCGGCTGGACCGACGACTGCATCGCCACCCAGCCGTCTGATCCCGCCGTCGCGCTCGCCGCTCTCGACGCGCACGTCGTGACGCTCAGCGCAGACGGCGGGCGACGGATCCCGGTGACCGATTTTCACCTGCTGTCGGCCGACGCCGTTGACCGCGACACCGTGCTCGAGCGCGGCGAGCTGATCGAGGCGATCGAGCTCGATCGGCCCGCACCGCGCTCGGCCTACGTCAAGGTGCGCGAGCGCGAGTCGTACGAGTTCGCGCTGGTGTCGGCGGCAGCGACTGTGCAGCTGGGCGACGGCGGCCGGATCGACAACGCGCGGATCGCGCTGGGTTCGGTGTCGCTGCGTCCCTGGCGGCTGACCGAGGCCGAGCAGCGGATCACGGGCCTTCTGCCTGAGGATCCCGCCGTGACGAGAGCACTCGACTTCGCTCTCGCGCACGCGCGTCCCGTTCCGGGCAGCGCGTACAAGCTCGCGATCGCGCGCGGCGCCGCGCGGCGCGCGCTGATGACCGCGGCGGGGGTGCTCCCGTGACCGGGCTGCTCGGGGCGTCGCTGCCGCGCCAGGACGGTCCCGCGAAGGTGACCGGAACGGCACGGTATGCGGCCGATCACTTTGGGCCGGACATGCTGTACGGCGTGCTGGTCCCCGCACCGGTTCCGGCCGGTCGGCTGCACGCGATCGACGCCGACGCCGCACGCGACGTCCCCGGCGTCACGCACGTGCTCACCCACGCACAGATCCCGAAGCTCGGCGCGCCGCCCGTCCCCCCGGCATCCTCGGTGAGAGTCCCGATGCAGGACGACGAAATCCAGTACGAGGGCGAGCCGATCGCCGTCGTGCTGGCGGAGACGCTCGAAGCGGCCGAGCACGCCGCCACCCTTGTCCAGGCCGAGATCGAGCCGGCACCGTCCACGCCTCACCCGCGCGGGGATCGCGCCGGCGCCGAGGCGCCGCGCGAGAGCGGATACCTGTCCGCCCCCGCCGACGCCGAGCGAGGCGAGGTTGAGCAAGCGGCCGCCAACGCGCCCGTTCACCACGAGGCGACGTACGTCCAGCCCTCGCGCCACCACAACCCGATGGAGCCCTCGGCGACATTCGCGCAATGGGAAGACGGCACGCTGACGATGGTCGACGCGACCCAGTGGGCCTATGGCGTGCGCATGGTGATGTGCGCGCTTTTCGAGATCGCTCCCGAGCGGGTGCGCGTGCGCTCGCCGCACACCGGCGGCGGGTTCGGGTGCAAGGGGCTCGTCTGGCCGCACCAGATCATCGCCGCGGCGGCGGCGCGGATCACCGGGCGCCCGGTGCGGATCGCCCTCTCGCGCGCGCAGATGTACAGCACCGTTGCCTACCAGCCGCAGATGGTGCAGACCGTGTCGCTGGCCGCCTCGCGCGACGGGCGCTTGGCCGCGATCGACCACGAGTCGATAAATGTCACCTCGGCAAGCGATGACTTCGTCGAGTACGCCACGCTCGCGTCCCAGACGACCTACGCGGCGGCGGCGATTCGTGTGCGCCAGCGCGTCCAGCGCGCCAACGTCAACCTTGGCACCGCCATGCGTGCGCCCGGCGAGGGGTGCGGACTGTGGGCTCTCGGAAGCGCAATCAACGAGCTCGCGTCCCAGCTGCAGATCGACCCGATCGAACTGCGGGTAGCGAACCACGCCGATGTGCATCCGTTCACCGGCCAGCCATGGTCCTCGAAGAAACTGTATGAGTGCTACGAACAAGGGGCGCGAGCGTTCGGATGGCGCCGGCGCCCGAGCCAGCCCGAGCGCGACGGCCAATGGCTGGTTGGCCAAGGGATGGCCGACTGCGCAATGGGCACGTTTCGCTTCCCGTCGAGTGCGCACGTGCGCCTCCGGGCTGACGGCCGCGCAGTGATCCAGTCGGGCACCCAAGACATCGGCACGGGCATCGTGACGATCCTCACCCAGATTGTCTGCGATGCGCTGAGACTCGAGCCCGGCCTGGTGAGCTGCGAGATTGGCGACACCGACCTGCCGGAGGCCGGACCGACGTTCGGGTCTTCCTCGACGATGGGCGTCGGCGCCGCCGTCATGGCCGCCGCCCAGGACGCGCTCGCGAAGCTGCGCGAGCGCTCCGGGGAGGACCTGAGCCAGGCACCCGGTGCCGGAGCCCTGAGCGCGGCGATGAGCTCGGCCGGGATCGAGGAGCTGATCGGGGTCGGCTCCTTCGCACCCCACGACAGCCCGTACGCGATGGGCACGTTCGGCGCGATCTTCGTGGAGATCGGTGTCGACCCCGAACTCGGGATCGTGCGCCTGCGCCGGGCCGTCGGCCGCTATAGCGCCGGGAGGATCATGAACCCGCGGACGGCGCGCGCGCAGATTCTCGGCGGCATCGTCTGGGGCTGGGGCAAGGCGACGATGGAGGCCAGCCACCAGGACGAGCGCCGGGGGCGCTGGTTGTCCAAGAACCTGGCGGGCGTCGCGCTGCCCGTCAACGCCGACATCCCCTCCGACATCGACATCGCGTTCATCGACGAGATCGACGAGCACGCCAGCCCGATCGGTGGCAAGGGGATCGGCGAACTCGGCGCCACCGGCGTCGATGCGGCCGTCGCCGACGCGATCTTCCACGCCACCGGCCGCCGCATCCGCGAGCTCCCGATCACCCCCGACAAATTGGTCCAACTCGTGGACCCGTCCTGAGCATTCAGTTGTGCCCGACGACCGGTCTACAACTACTCCAAGAACAGGAGACACGATGATCCACACCGAGATCTCACCGGCCGAGCAGGCCGACCGCCTCGCGATCCGCGAGTTATTTGACGCGTATGCGCACTGCGCCGATCGCCGACTCGCCGAAGAGCAGAAGTCACTCTTTACCGAGGACACCCACTTCGTTGTCTACATGAACGGTCAGGGGTCAGAGCCCACGCAGGTCCTCGACGGGCGCGAGGCGCTGACCCCCGTGTTCCAGGACCTCAACCGCTACCAGGCCACACAGCACTTCAACGGTCAGAGCACAATCGAGCTTGACGGGGACCGGGCAACCGGCGAGAGCTACTGCATCGCCCACCACCTGTTCACCGAGAACCGAGAGCGCAAACTGATGCTCGCGCACCTTCGTTACGGCGACACCTTCGCCAAGCTTGACGGAGCTTGGCTGTTCGCCGAACGCAACCTCTATGTCGACTGGATCGAGAACAAGACTTCGCACCCATAGTGCCGGGAGCCTGCCCGAACAGGGCAGCGTATCCCGGATCTTGCTCGATCCGGTTGAGCGGGAGTCATCGCCGCTTGAGTGGCTATGCCTGCGCTGATGGCGGGGCAGGCCCGCCGCCCGTTGCGAGCGCATCAGGATGTCGTGAGGTCGGCCAGCATCTCTGGAAGGTACGCGAAGGCCTGTAGATGGCCCCCTCACTCGCGCATGGTCAGGCGGGTGTATGTGCGGACCCGGCGGCTCGCCCGCCCTGGGATCGTCGTTCATCCGGTGGCTGATCCCTCCACCGCTTCCGCGCCCGGAGTGACTTCCGCCCAACCCGCCCCGAAGAGGTGCGGCCGCTGTTTGCGGTCGCACCCCGGCAGGCGAGCGCCGGCTGAGGCGCGTTTGCGGTGGGGGGGAGGGAGGATGATCTACGATTGTGTGTAGTACCCGTCGCGAAGAGATCTGCTACGCTGCGTCGTAGAGCCGTGCTCCCGGCCTTCTATCTGCTCTATGTCCTGTTCGCGCACCCAGCACCGGAGATGACCCGATGAAACCTCTACTGGCAAAAACGCTGAAAGAACGGCGGCTGAACCTGGCCGCCGGAGCCCTGATCCTCTGGGTCGCGCTCGGCCCCTGGGTCTGGGGCTTCGCCACCAGCCCAGCCGCCGTCGCCAGCCACGTCTTCTTCATCTTCGCCTTCGGACCGCTCACCCTCTTGATCGCGGTTCTCCGCCCCGCCGCCTACGTGCTCCTCGCGGCCGGGCTGTGGCTCGCCTTGAGTCCCTGGGTCCTCGGGTACGCGACCCACCACACAGCCTGGCTCAGCGAGCTGGTCACCGGAACCCTCCTCATCATCCTCGCCGCACACGCCGCCGGGATCAACGTCGCGGCGCTCGTCCCCACC
>DATBYI010000361.1:0-2153 GCA_036513815.1 Solirubrobacteraceae bacterium | reverse complement strand
GGGCTGTCGATCTTCGGCGATCACTCCGATGTGATGGCCGTGCGCCAGACGGGCTTCGCGCTGCTGTCCTCGGCCTCGGTGCAGGAGTCCCATGACCTGGCGCTGGTGGCGCAGGCCGCGACCCTCACGACTCGGGTGCCGTTCGTGCACTTCTTCGACGGGTTTCGCACCTCGCACGAACTGAACACAGTCGAGCTGCTCTCAGACGATGACGTGCGGGCGATGGTTCCGGAGGAGCTGGTCCGCGCGCACCGAGGCCGCGGGCTGACCCCGGAGAGGCCGTTCATACGCGGCACCGCGCAGAACCCGGACGTCTACTTCCAGGCGCGGGAGACGGTCAACCCGTTCTATGCCCGCGTCCCCGAGGTGGTGCAGGACGCGATGGACCGACTCGGTGAGCGTACGGGCCGCCACTATCGGCTGGTCGAGTACAGCGGGCATCCCGAGGCCGAGCGCGTAGTCGTGGTGATGGGCTCAGGCGGGGAGACCGTGCGCGAGACCGTGGCTTTCCTCCAGGCGCGCGGTGAGCGAGTCGGCGTGGTGCAGGTCAGGCTGTACCGGCCGTTCCCGGCAAGCGCGCTGACGCAGGCGCTGCCCGCCAGCGTGCGCCGCATCGCGGTGCTCGACCGGACCAAGGAGCCGGGTTCGTTCGGCGAGCCGCTGTTCCTCGATGTCCTCGCCGCGCTGACGGAGTCACATGGCGAAGGAGAGCGCGAGCTGATGCCGACCGTGATCGGTGGTCGCTATGGCCTGTCCTCCAAGGAGTTCACGCCGGCCATGGTCGCCGGCGTGTTCGAGGAGCTCGGGCGCGAGCGGCCCAAACGACGGTTCACGGTTGGCATCACCGACGACGTGTCCGGCACGAGCCTGTCATACGACCCATCACTGGACATCGAGCCGGCGGAGACGGTGCGGGCGGTGTTCTTCGGCCTGGGTTCCGACGGGACGGTAGGGGCGAACAAGAACACGATCAAGATCCTGGGCTCCGAGGAAAGCCGGCATGCCCAGGGCTACTTCGTCTACGACTCCAAGAAGTCAGGCTCGCAGACGGTCTCGCACCTGCGTTTCGGGCCGAAACCGATTCGCGCGGCCTACCTCATCTCGCAGGCCAGCTTCGTCGGCTGCCACCACTTCGGCTTGCTCGAGCGGGCCGAGGTGCTCGATCGGGCGGCGCCGGGGGCGACGCTCCTGCTCAACTGCCGACACTCGCCGGATCGCGTCTGGGACGCGCTCGCGCGTCCGGTCCAGGAGCAGATCCTCGCCAAGGAGATCAAGCTGTACGTGATCGACGCCGGACAGATCGCCCGCGATGCGGGCCTCGCCGGGCGGACCAACACGGTGCTTCAGACGTGCTTCTTCGCGATCTCGGGCGTGCTTGAGCGCGACGAAGCGATCGAGCGGATCAAGACGTCGATCGCCAAGACGTACGGTAAGCGCGGCGCGGAGGTCGTAGAGCGCAACCAGACGGCGGTCGACCGCTCGCTGGAGCACCTTCACCGCGTAGAGCTGCCCGAGCAGGTGACGTCCGAGCGCGAGCTCGCGCCGGTGGTTCCCGCACACGCACCGGAATTCGTCCGCACGGTGACCGCGGCGATGATGGCCGGCCGCGGCGATGAGCTCCCGGTCAGTGCGCTGCCGGTGGACGGCACCTACCCGAGCGGCACGACGCAGTACGAAAAACGCAACGTCTCCGAAATCGTGGCGGCCTGGGACTCCGAGCTGTGCATCCAATGCGGCAACTGCAGCTTCGTCTGCCCGCACAGCGTGATCCGCTCCCGCCAGTATGAGCAATCCCGGTTGAATGGTGCGCCGGATGGGTTCCGGTCGGCGCCGCTCAACGCTCCCGGCCTTCCGGACACGCGCTACACGCTGCAGGTCTACGTCGAGGACTGCACCGGGTGCGGGCTATGTGTCGAGGCCTGTCCGGTGTCGGCGCCGGGAGACGCGGCGCGCAAGGCGATCAACCTCGAGGCGATCGAGCCAATGATGCCCGCGGAGCGCGAGCGGATCGGGTTCTTCGAGCAGCTGCCGCGCAACGACCGCACACGGGTCGACTTCGGCACCGTGCGCGGCACCCAGTTCCTGGAGCCGCTGTTCGAGTTCTCCGGTGCGTGCGCCGGGTGCGGGGAAACCCCGTACCTGAAGCTCGTCTC
>DATBYI010000360.1:0-2718 GCA_036513815.1 Solirubrobacteraceae bacterium | reverse complement strand
CAGCCGCAGCGCATCGTGCACGGGCGAGCTTTCCGGGATCACGAGGACCAAGACTTGTCCCCGCGCCTGCAGGCTCGCGCGCATCCCATGAATGACGTAGATGCCGGCGCTGTCGAGATACTCGACCTCGGATAGGTCGAGCACGACGCCGCGCACCCCGCTGGGAGTGGCGCCGATCACGCTGGCGCCGAGGTCCTCAGCGTTGGACATGTCGACCTCGCCCGTCAGCCGGGCGACGAGAGCTCCGGGGGCGTGGTTGATCTGGACGTCGCCGATGCTCATTGGTGTGACAGCCGCCGTCGCATTACGACCTCCGTTCCATTGGCCAGCCGGTCGACTTTTACCTCATCCATCGCCGAGGCGATGATCGAGAGTCCCCGTCCCCGGTTCTCCCCTCGCGGCGCGCGCCACTGTCCCTCGTCGCGCACGGCAACGGTGATGTCCCCGTTCTCCCCCCACGCGTGGAGCTCGAAGCTGGCCGGCGCGGGCGAGTAGGCGTGCTCGATCGCGTTGGCACACGCCTCGCTGACGGCAATCGTCACTTCCGCCACGTCGCCCTCTCCTCCTCCACGGGCGACGAGCCAACGGCGCAGAATGCGCCGCACCTGCACGAGTGTCTTCGGCTCGGCCGGAAGGCGGAGGTGGAGCTCAGCCGGAACCGGGGTGCTCTGGAGGGCGACGATCGCGACGTCGTCGCGCAGTCCCTCGAGTGGGACGAGATCCGCCACCGCGGCCTGGCACGCCTCTTCGGGCGAGACGGCCGACTCCACCGCGCGCGCCAGCGTCTCAATCCCCTCGCTGAGCGGCACGCCACGCCGCTCGACGAGGCCGTCCGTGTAGAGGAACAGGATCTCGTCGTCCCGGAGGACGAACTCGTGCTCGGGGCAGCGGCTGTAGGGAAACGCGCCCAGCGGAGGCGCCGGGGTCACCTCGAATATGCGCACCCCTGATGAGCCGATGACGACGGGCGGGAGGTGTCCGGCCGTCGCGTATTGGACGCTCGAGCTGTATGGGTCGAACACGGCGTACGCCGCGGTGGCCATCGCCGGCTCACCCAGCGAGTGTGCGAAGCGGTCGACCAGCTCGAGCGTGCGGCCCGGGCCGTGACTCTCGATCGCGTAGGAGTGAAGCGCTGTCCGCAGCCGCCCCATCAACGAGGCAGCCGCGACGCCGTGACCGACCACGTCGCCGATCACGAGCCCGACGCGCCCGCGCGGGAGCTCGAAGACGTCGTACCAGTCGCCGCCCACCTCCTCGCGGGCGGGCAGGTAGCGCGACGCGACGGCGACCCCGACGAAGTTGCCCACCCGTTTGGGCAACAGGCTCCGCTGGAGGGTCACCGAGACGGTGTGCTCGTGCTCGAGTCTCGCCGACAGGCTGGCCCGCTCGATCGCGGGGGCGGCGCGGGCGGCCGCGAGCTGGAGCACGGCGAGGTCGTTCGGCCCGAACATGCGAGGCTTCCGCGAGCCGACGTGCATGACGCCGATCAGGTGACCCTCGACGATCAGCGGCACCCCGAGCAGCGAGCGGATGCCTTTCTCGCGCAGGATCGGGTTGCGGATGTCGGCGTGATCGACGTCGGCGACGAAGATCGCCACGCGCTCGGCAGCAATCCGGCCGGCGAACCCCCGGCCGATCGGGATGCGGACCCCACGCTCAACCTCCTCCTCGATCCCCTTCGCGGCGCGGGCCACCAGCTGCTGGGCCTCCTCGTCGAGCAGCAGAACGGCGACCGTGTCGACCTCGAGTGCCTCCTGCACCCGATCGAGGAGGGCATCGAGTAGCCGGTCGAGCGGCATCTCGGAAAGCGCCGGATCGCTGAACCGGTACGAGCTGCGAACCTGCTCGGGCGCCTCGGAGATCGGCTCGGCCGACTCGAGGGCAACCTGCCCAGGTCCCAGTTTGAAGCGGTGTGTTCGGGTAGCCCGAGGCTCGGCCACGTTCGCAAGTGTGCCTCAACCGCCGCGGAGAGGCGGCAGGAGCTTCACCTAGATGCGGCTCAGGGTTCTTTAGAAGGTCAACGGGGCACCGGCCGGTAGGACCAGCACGGAGCCCCGCGCGGCGCTGTTGAGCAGCGTGCGCGTGGCACCGCTCAGCGCGATCCGCCCAGGGGCGGCGCCGGGCTGGGATCCGACCACGATCAGGTCCACTGGGGAACCGTCGAGTTCGACCGTGTCCGCGCCCAGCCGGGCGGCGAGCGCTTCGACGGTGTCGCCGGCCGCGCTGTCGCCTCCCGGCGCGAGGGCGATCGAGGCGATCGAGGCGTCGCCGACGCTGCGCAGTCCCGCCGCAGCGACTGCGATCGCCACCGTGCCTCCGTCTAGAAGGCTCTCGGCACTCGTGCCCGGTTCGGCTCGACCAGGCGAAGTGCGGTAGTCCGAGCCGAACACGATGGCCGCGGCTTCGTCCGCCTCGGCCAGCTCCTCGAGGCCCTCGCCGGTCGAGCCGCTGAACACGACGTGCCGCGGGACGCCCGGATCCTCGAGCCATTCCGCTCCCTGCTCGAGCCGGCGTGCCGCATCGTGCCGCGCGAGCTCCTCGCGCGCTGGGTCGAACTCGCGCGAGTGGCGGATGTACGCGAGCGACAGCGAGGCACCCGTGCGAGCGAGCAGCCTCCCCAACGCCAGCGCGTCGTCGTCGTTGAGCGTCCCGTCATAGGACACGATCAGGCCTGGACTCATGCCAGGGAATCCTGCGCGAGCGCGCCAGCGGCCACAT
>DATBYI010000359.1:0-4327 GCA_036513815.1 Solirubrobacteraceae bacterium | reverse complement strand
GGACCCTAGCCGTGCGGCTGCGGCCGACACGCCGCGCCCTCGGACTGCGCGGCAGGATCCTCGGGGCCGTCCTGTTCACCGCGGTGGCGACGCTCGTGGTAGCGGCGCTCACGCTGCTCGGGCCGCTTGAGCAGTCCTTGCGCAACGCCGAGTTGAACACCCTGCGGGGCGAAGTCGGCAGCACCAAGCACACGAATCCCGCGAGCTTCCAGAGGACGACCAAGCCGTTCCATGACCTGAACCCCGGGTACGTCGCAGAGGCCGAAGTCCAGCTGAACCAGACGCCGACCGGTGGGGTCGCGATCAAGCCGGACGTGCGGCGCGACGAGTCTCTGCCGTGCGCGGATAAACCCACCGCCTACAAACAGGACGTCTGCCTGCGCACCCTGGGCCAGAAGACGAGCCATTTGATCGTCAGCCAGGAGCAGAGCCTGCAGGCCGCGACGGGCGCCACCGAGGTCGGTCTCCTCGGGTACGCGGAGCCATCGGGCCACGGCGGCCGTCTGATCGAGGTCACGGCGTCACACATCGCCCGCCTCGACCCCTACGAGGACGACGTCGTGCGTGCCTTCCGTAGCAAGGGCGCGATCTACAGCATCGGCACGATCGCGGGCACCCAGTACGCGCGGGCGGCTCTCCCCTTCACCACGACCGTGGTACAAGGCGGGCCGGCAGCGCACTGGGTCCTGGTCGTACGCAAGCCGCTGGACACCGTCAACGCCGCCGTCGCCACCGTGCGACGTGCCTTCCTGTATGCCGCCCTGGCCGGCCTCGGCCTCACGCTGATCCTCGGCATCCCGCTGTCGGCCACGATCGTCCGACGGCTGCGCCGTCTGCGCGTGGCCGCGCTCCAGCTGGCCGCCGACGGTCCGCCGGTAGATCTCCGTGCCGAGCGCAAGCGCGACGAGGTGGGCGACCTGGCCCGTGCCTTCGCCCAGATGCAGGAGCAGCTCCAGCACCAGGAGGAGGCGCGGCGGGCGTTCGTCTCTACCGCCTCGCACGAGCTGCGTACCCCACTCGCCTCGCTTGACGGAATGCTCGAGCTACTCGACGACGATCTTCGGGCCGGCGATCCCGACATCGAGGACGCCCGTTCGCTGCTCGAGCGCGCGCGCAGCCAATCGCGCCGCCTGGCGCGGCTGGCGGCGGACCTGCTCGACCTGAGCCGGCTCGACGCGCAGGTCCAGCTCCGCTCCGAGCCCGTCGAGCTCGGTGAGCTGAGCCGCGCGGTGCTCGCCGAGTTCGAGCTCGGGACCGAGGAGCGCGGGATCGTCTCCACGCTCGACGTCTCGGGAGGCCAGGTCTGGGCCCACGGCGATCCCGGCTCGATCGCGCGGATCGTCCGAATCCTGCTCGACAACGCCGTGCGCGTCAGCCCGCTCGGCGGGGAGATCGCCGTCGAGCTCCGCGGTGGCGCGAGCGTGGCGCTCACCGTCCGCGACGAGGGCCCGGGAGTTCCCGCCGAGGAGCGCGACCTCATCTTCGAACGCTTCCAGCGGGGCCGCTCCGCGAGCGGGAGCGCAGGGTTCGGCCTGGGGCTCGCCATCGGCCGTGAGCTGGCCGAGCGGATGGGCGGAGAGCTCGTGCTCGACCGCACTGATCTGCCGGGTGCGACCTTCACGCTGCGCCTGCCGGGAGCGCGGGCGCAGGAGGAGGAGCCGCTCGCCGTTGTCTAGCCGTGGGATTGTCCGCGGCGCCTGACGGCGGCGCGTTCGGCCGGCCGATCTCCACGGGCTGCGAGGATTAGACGCTATGGATCAACGCTTGATGAGCGCGATGCTCGAGCTCGACGACCGCCATTGGTGGTACCGGGGGCGCCGGCGCATCATCGGGGCCGAGCTCGACCGGCTCCCGCTGCCCCCCGGCGCAGAGGTGCTCGATGCCGGCTGTGGCTCGGGACGGACGCTCGAGGAGCTCGCCCGCTACGGCGAGGTGCACGGCATCGAGCTCGACGAGGGCGCGGCCTCGGTCGCCCGCGAGCGTGGCTGCGGCGAGGTGCTCGTCGGCCGACTCGAGGAGCTGCCCTGGGGGGACGGCTACTTCGACCTGATCACGTGCCTCGACGTGATCGAGCACACGCCCGATGACCGAGTGACTCTGCGCGAGCTACGACGCGTCTGCAAGCCGGGCGGGTTCCTGCTCGTGACCGTGCCCGCCTACCAGGGCTTGTGGTCGACCCACGACGTGGCCAACCATCACTACCGCCGTTACTCGCGTGGGCGATTGCGCGCCGCCGCTCAGGAATCCGGGTGGCGCGTACGGCGGATGACGTCATTCAACGGGCTGCTGCTGGCGCCCGCGGCGGCCGTCCGGCTGGCCGACCGCCGGCGGCTGCGCCAGCCGAACGGCGACTACAAGCCCGAACTGACGCTTGGCCCCGAGTGGCTGAACGCGGCGCTTGAGCAGCCGCTGCGTCTCGAGGCCCGCTGGCTGCGCGGTGGCCGAACGATGCCAGCCGGCCTCTCCCTGCTCGCCGTGCTCGAAAACCCAGGCCAAGTCGCCTGATCCGAGTGCCGGGATGAAGTGGGGTCTCGGGGCGATAGTCGGCTCCTTCGCCGCCATTCTCGGCGCCTCGAACAGCCTGGGCTACCTCCTTCCGGCAATCATCGGGCTGGAGTCGATGGGGATACCGTCGCCCGGGGAGACGGCACTCGTCGCGGCGGCGGTCCTCGCGAGCCAGGGGAAGCTCCAGATCTGGCTGGTCATCCTGATCGGGGTGTCCTCCGCGATCCTGGGGGACAACATCGGCTACCTGCTCGGCCGGCGGTACGGCCGCAGCGTGTTCACCGCGCCCGGGCCGTTCATGCATCACCGCGTCAACGCGATCCGCGCCGGCGACAAGTTCTTCGAGCGCCACGGGGCGAAGGCGGTGTTCGTCGGCCGGTGGATTGCCCTCGTCCGGTTCGCAACCGCCTGGCTGGCCGGGATCAACCGGATGCCGTTCAAGCACTTCTTCTTCTGGAACGCGCTCGGCGGGATCACGTGGGGCCTGACCTACGGGCTCGTCGGCTATTACGGCGGCCATGCGGCCGCGCACGTGCTCGCGGAGGCCGGCGTCGTCGGCTTCGCCCTGCTCCTGATCCTTCCGCTCGGGATCTACGCCTTCATCAAGCGGCGCGAACGCCGGATGGCGAACCGGTCTGACTAACGACCCGTGGAAGAGGTATTCGCGTCTTTGACGGCGTCAGGACGCGTCTGGCGCCACCGGCTCGCCCTCAAATACGCCCGGCATTCTCGCGGCGAGCAGGCGGCGCCAGCCGCGCCCAAGTCTGCGTTCGGGGAGCAAGCGAGGCCGTTGTTGGTGAACGCCGGCCGAACGCGGCCAGGGTTTGGACGTGCGCTCCGGTGGCGGTGGCCTATTCCGGCTCGCGACCGGGCGGCTGGCCTAACTCTGGCCGCGGACATGCATAACCTGACATTTCGTCGCTTCCCCGCCGGCCGTGTCGACTTATGCATGCCCCACATGCATAAGTGGTCACGACGCCTGCGGGGTGGCTCGAATGACGACTTATGCAGGTCGGGGCTTTACCGTCGGCGAGCATGCGACTAAAGACTTTACATGAGACACGCCGATGTAAACTCCGCGGAAACGCGATGTCAGGAGGGCCACGACTAATCCGCCAATGCGCCCTGAGGCAGCGCCGCAGGGCGCGGCCGGCTAGCCGTTGTCAGGCTCTTTGGTCGCGTTGAAGTCGAGCGCGCACGAGTTCATGCAGTAGCGCTGCCCAGTCGGCGCCGGCCCGTCGTCGAACACGTGGCCAAGGTGCCCGCCGCAGCGCTTGCAGAGGACTTCGGTGCGCCGCATGAACAGGCTGCGGTCCTCGCGCAGTTCGACGTTCTCGGCGACGGCCGGCTCGTAGAAGCTCGGCCACCCGGTGCCCGAATCGAACTTCGTCTCCGAGGTGAACAGCTCCGCGCCGCACCCGGCGCAACGGTAGGTGCCGTCGTCCTTGACGTGGACGTATTCGCCCGTGAACGGCCGCTCGGTGCCGTGCTTGCGAAGGACGTGATACTGCTCTGGCGAGAGCCGCTCGCGCCACTGCTCGTCCGACAGGGCTACTTCGCGGGTCTCGGTTTCATGATCGGTTGCCATGAGGACTACGGTAGCGCGGTGGGTGGCCTCGCTCCCGTGAACGAACCATGAACTTTGTCGTCGCGATCTGCCGGACCGAGGCCGGTCAGACCCGGTAGAACCAGACGCCGCCGAGCGAGAAGCGTTTGAGCCCGAGCGCCGCGAGAGCCTGGGGCCACTGTTCTGGCGTTTCGGGGTCGACCACCACCGCGCCCACGTGCCGACGGGCGAGAAACCCGCGAAGCGTGTTCGGAT
>DATBYI010000358.1:0-10039 GCA_036513815.1 Solirubrobacteraceae bacterium | reverse complement strand
GGCGAGAGCAGGGGCGGCTGGTAGCGAGTTAGACGGCGACACGATTTGATGGGCGGGCGTGTCGAAACGCGACACGCTCGCCCGTCATAGCGTTGAAGGCCGCTAAAGCGCCGCCGTCAGGCGCCGCCGACCACTCCAAATGAGCGAGAGCGGCCAAACAACCTCAAGGAGGCGTGATGCCGCAGTACATGCTGTTGATCTACAACCCGGCCGACAGTCCGATGACCCCGGAGCAGATGCGCGAGGTCGGGCCGCGCTTCGATACCTACACGCAGGAGCTTCAGGACGCCGGCGTTCTGGTCGGCGGGGACGCGCTCGAGGGGACCGATGTCGCCACGACGGTGCGGGTGCGCGACGGCGAGACGCAGTTCACCGATGGTCCGTTCGCCGAGACCAAGGAGTTCCTGGCCGGCTACTACCTGCTTAACTGCCCTGACCTCGACACCGCGCTCGACCACGCGTCGCGTTTGCCGAGCGTGGGGTATGGCTCGGTCGAGGTTCGACCCGTATGGGACCGCACTGGACCGCCCATGAGCTCGCGCGACGAGCTCCAAGCTCGCGCCTAGACGCGCTCTCTGGGGTCGGTTGGGCTATCCGCACGGATAACCCGGCCGACCCCCCGCGTGTCGGGTTTAGGCCGCGCGGCCGTTGGCATCGCGGCCCTGAGGCGGAACCGTGTTGTAGGTGAGCGTGTCCGCGCCCGAGACCAAGGACGACTTCGCGGCGGTCCTCCCGATGGGGGCCGCCGGCGCTGCCATCGCGTCGGTGGGCGTGAGCCTGCCGCAAACCGTCGTCACCAACGACGAGATCGCGCCGCGTATCGGCGTCACGCACGAATGGATCGTGCGCCGCACCGGCATCCATTCCCGGCGTATGGCCGAGCCCAGCGAGCGGCTCGTAACCCACGCAACGGTCGCCGCGGCCGCTGCGCTCCGTCGCGCCGACGTGGCCCCCGAGACGGTTGACCTCGTGGTCGTGGCGACCACCACGCCCGACGAGGTGATGCCGAATACGGCGCCCCAGGTCGCGCACGAGCTGGGAGCGTCGCGCGCCGGCGCCTTCGACATCGGCGCGGCGTGCAGTGGCTTCTTGTCTGCGCTCGCCGTCGGGACGGGTCAGATCGAAGCGGGCCGAGCGCAGTGCGTGGTCGTGATCGGCGCCGATTTCATGTCCCGGATCACCGACCCGGAGGACCGCACGACCGCCGCCGTGTTCGCGGACGGCGCCGGAGCGGTCGTCCTCCAGGCCACCGCCCAGGAGACCCGCATCGGTCCGATCGTGCTCGGCTCGGATGGCGCCGGCGCGGGCCACATCATCGTTCCGCGCGAGGAGGGCTCGATCCGGATGCGGGGCCATGAGACTTTCCGCGAGGCGGTGGCGCGCCTGTCCCTGGCCACGCTGCAGGCCGTGCGTGCGGCCGGCGCCCGCCTCGATGAGGTCGATCTGTTCGTCTATCACCAGGCCAACGGCCGCATCCTCAGCGCGGTCGGCGAGCGCCTCGACCTGCCGGCCGATCGCGTCGTCGACTGCATCTCGGAGTGCGGCAACACATCGGCCGCGACGCTTCCGCTCGCGCTCGAGCACGTGGAGGCCGAGGGGCGGCTGAAGCAGGGTGGGCTCGTGCTGCTCGGTGCGTTCGGCGCCGGCTTCACGTGGGGAGCCACCCTGGTCGAGTGGGGCCGGCCGTGAGCACTCGCGTCCTGATCACCGGCGTGGGCGCCGTCACGCCGCTCGGCGTTGGCGCGCAGGAGCTCTACCAAGGCTGGGTGTCTGCGCGAAGCGGCATCGAGGACGGCCTGGGCACCTGCACCGACTTCGATCCGACCGACTTCATGACCACCAAGGAGGCGCGCCGGTCTGACCGCTTTGCCCAGCTCGCGATCGCGGCGAGCTCACAGGCCGTCGCCGACGCCGGCTGGGAGGACGGGCCGCCCGCCGACCCCACCGACATCGGCTGCGTGATCGGATCGGGCATCGGCGGGATGCAGACGTTCGAGACCGCATGCGACGTGCTCCGCGAGCGCGGGCCCGAGCGCGTCTCGCCGCTGGCCATCCCGCTGATCATGGGCAACGCCGCTGCGGGCCTGGTTGCGATGCGCCAGCGGCTTCAGGGACCCGTCTTCGGCGTCATGTCCGCGTGCGCCTCCGGTACGCACGCCATCGGCGAGGCCGCGCGCATGATCAAAGCCGGGGAGGCACGGGCGATCCTCGCCGGTGGAGCTGAGGCGACCCTCACCCCGCTCGCGAAGGCGGCATTCGGCGCCATGGACGCGACGTCTCCGACGGGGATCTCGCGACCGTTCGACGCCCGGCGCGACGGGTTCGTGATGGGCGAGGGCGCGGGCGTGCTCGTGCTCGAGTCCGAAGAGCTGGCCAAGGAGCGCGGGGCCAGGGTGCTCGGCGAGATCCTCGGCTACGCGTCGACGGCCGATGCGCATCACCTGACCGCACCCGAGCCGACCGGCCGTCCTGCCGCGCTGGCGATCACGCGCGCGCTGAAGAACGCGAGCGTGCTGCCGGAAGACGTCGCCTACGTGAATGCCCACGGGACATCGACACAGCTCAACGACGCTTCCGAAACCGCGGCGATCAAGCTCGCGCTCGGCGAGCACGCCTACCACGTGCCGGTGTCCTCGACAAAGTCCGCGATCGGGCACCTGCTCGGCGCCGCCGGCGCGGTCGAGGCGATCGTCACCGTGCTCGCGCTGAACGACCGGGTGGCGCCGCCCACGCTCAACTACGAGGAGCAGGACGAAGGCTTGGACCTCGACTATGTGCCGGGTTCGGCTCGGCCTCTCGTCGTGAACGGAAACGGACACGGACGTGCGGTCGCGCTGTCCAACTCCTTCGGGTTCGGCGGCCACAACGCCGTGCTTTGTCTGGGGGACGCGCCGTGAGCGTCGTCGTCGCCCCCAACACGAGGACCGACTCGGCAGAGACCCCGCTCGACGCGCTCGGGCGGCTCGAGGCGCTGTGCGATCCGGGCTCGCTCGACCTGATCCGCACCGACGTGCTCTCTTCTGGGATGGGCGAGAAGGCGCGCCCGGGCGACGGTGTGCTCGGCGGCGCCGGCCTGATCGACGGGCGCCAGGTGTTCTGCTACGCCCAGGACCCGACCTACGCCGGCGGCTCGCTCGGCGAACAGCACGCGAACACGATCGTCCGCGTGCTCGAACTGGCCGACAAGGCGCGCGCTCCCGTCGTCGGCTTCGTCTCCTCGGGCGGCGCGCGGATGCAGGAGGGGGTAGCCGCGCTCGGCGGCTACGGCCGCATCTTCCACCGCATCGTGAAGCTGTCGGGACGCGTCCCGCAGGTGTCGATCGTGACCGGTCTGTCGGCCGGCGGTGGCGCGTACTCGCCGGCGCTGACCGACTGGGTGGTCATGAGCGAGCGCTCGAGCATGTTCCTCACCGGCCCCGGCGTCGTCCGGGAGGCGCTCGGCGAGGACGTGACCGCCGAGCAACTCGGTGGCACGCGGGTCCACGAGCGCAACGGTGTCTGCCACTTCGTCGCGCCGAGCGACCTGAACGCCGCCTTCCTCGCGCGCGAACTACTCGGCTACCTGCCCCGGCACCGCGGCGCCTCGCCGCCGGTCCTCGCGGCGCGCGAACCGCTCACCTACGACCCCTCCGACCCCGTTCCCGACGATCCCCGCCGCGTGTACGACGTGCGCGAGGTCATCCGAGCGCTGGTCGACGGCGGCGAGCTGCTCGAGGCCGCCGCGGGGTGGGCGCGCAACCTGGTCACCGGCTTCGCCCGCATCGACGGTCGCACGGTCGGCGTCGTGGCCAACCAGCCGCGCTACCTGGGCGGGATCATCGACGCCGACGCCGCCCAGAAGGGCGCTCGCTTCGTGTCTAAGTGCGACGCGTTCGGGATTCCCCTGCTCGTCCTCGTCGACACCCCGGGGTACATGCCGGGGACCAAGCAGGAGTCGGCCGGCGTGATCCGCTTCGGCGCCGACTTCGTGCACGCCTTCGCCGCCGCCGAGGTGCCCCGCGTCACGCTCATCCTGCGCAAGGCGTTCGGCGGCGCCTACATCACAATGAACTCCAAGGATCTCGGAGCGGATTATGTGTTCGCGTGGCCAAATGCGCAGATCGGCGTGATGGCGGCCAAGTCGGCGGTCGGGATCATCCACCGGCGCGAGCTCGCCGGGGCCGAGGACCCCGACGCCGCGCGCGAGGCTCTGGCCCTGAGCTACGCCGAGACCAAGCTGTGTCCGCGCAACGCGGCGGCCACCGGCTACATCGACGAGCTGATCGCCCCGGAAAAGACACGATCGCGGTTGGTCTGGGCACTCCGATCGCTGACGGGAGGCGCTTCATGAGCCGCGCGGATGGGCCGGTCCTGCTCACAGGCGCCACCGGGTTCGTCGGGATGGAGCTACTCGCCCGGTACCTGGAGCGGACCGAACGGCCGGTGCTCACGGTCGTGCGCGCCGACGGCGAAGAGGCCGCGCGCGAGCGGATCGACAGCGTGCTCGCGAACCTGTTCGGCGAGGATGCCGGCCGCTACGCCGACCGCGTCACCGCGTTCGCCGGCGACCTCACGGCGCCCGACCTCGGGCTCGACCGGGGGCGCCGGGACCTGCTGGCGGCCGAGTCGACGATGATCATCCACTGCGCCGCATCGGTGTCGTTCGGCCTCTCGCTCGAGGAAGCCAGGGCGATCAACGTCGCGGGGACGCGCCGGATGCTCGCGCTCGCCGGCCGCGCGCAAGAGCTGGGCGGGCTCGAGCGCTACGCGCAGGTTTCGACCGCCTTTGTCGCCGGCACGCACGCCGGCCGGTTCCACGAGTGCGACCTGGACGTCGGGCAGAGCTTCCACAACTCCTACGAGCAGTCGAAGTTCGAGTCCGAGCAGCTCGTGCGCTCCCATCCCGAGCTGCCGTTCACGATCCTGCGCCCGAGCATCGTCGTCGGCGACCGCAACAGCGGCTGGACCGCCGCCTTCAACGTTCTGTACTGGCCGCTGCGGGCGCTCGCGCGTGGGATGTTCCCGGCGGTGCCGGCCATCCCCTCCTCACCGGTTGACGTGGTGTCGATCGACTACGTCGCCGATGGGATCCAGGAGCTGTGCGATTCACCGGGCGGGATCCGGCAGACCTACCACCTGACCGCTGGCACCGAGGCGAGCACGATCGCCGAGATCGCCGCCCTCGCGAGCAGCTATTTCCAACAGCCGCCGCCGCGGCTCCTCGCGCCGGCCGAGTTCCTAGCGGCCGATCACGGAGTTCCTCGGTCGTTGCTCGAGGAAGGGGCCATGTACTTCCCGTACTTCTCCGGGACGACGACTTTCGACGACGCGGTCGCGCGCACCAAGCTCGACCCGGCGGGGATCAGCGTGGCGCCGCTGCGCGAGTACATGAGCCGCCTGCTCGACTACGCGACTTGGGCCCGCTGGGGTAAGCACCCGATGCTCAGGGTCGACGCGGCGGCGGAGTTCGCCGGAGTCTGACCGGGTCCAATCCCCCACCCGGGGGGTTGAGCCAAGCGAGGCGTTGTCAGCTGAGCTGACGGCGAGCATCCTCGAATCGTGGTCCTGCTCGCCGACACGGCCAGGTTCCGGACCGACGACCCGGACGCGCTCGTACGCGCGTCCCTCGCCTGTCCGATTTGCCTGCGCACCGATGAGCTCGAGTGGCACGGCGCCCTCGACGGATACGATCCGTCGGTGGAATGTCGGTGCCCCCGGTGCGAGGAGTCTTGGCGCGTGTACCTGGAACCGCAGCAGGCGCTGCGCCTGTCGCTGATGGACGCGATCTGATCGCGCGCTCCCAGGTAGGCGTCGACGTACTCGAGCTGTACGTCGAGGTCCTCTCGCAGTCCGAGGACGCGTCGGGTGAGCTGTTCTACGACCGTCTGTGCGAGGCGGTGTGCCGGCTTGCCCACATGCGCCGCGCGCTGATCTTCCGCTACGACTCGGCGCGCCGGCGGGTGCGCGCGGCCGGCGCGTACGGGATGAGCCTCGAGCCGTTCACCGACGCGCACGTCAGCGTCGAGTCGGCGGCGATCGCTGCGCAGTCGTTGCGTGAGGACCGCGTGATCGAGATCACCGGCGAGATGAGCGGCCAGGTACCGGAGGAATACGGCGACCTGTTCCCCGAGCCGGTCCGCCTCGTGTGCGTGCCGATGGCGGCCGCCGGCCGGGATATGGGTGTGATCTTCGCCGACCGACTACTGACTGAGCCGCCGCTCGAGGAGTCCGAGCGCCACCTGCTGTGGACGCTCGGGAAGGGCGCAGCGCTGGCGTCGGTGGCGCGGTCGGTGGCGACCGAGGGTGAGAAGTCGCGCCAGCTCGAGCAGCGGATCGACCTGGCCCGCGACATCCACGAGGGTGTGATCCAGCGGCTGTTCGGCATCTCGATGGCGCTCGACGGCGAGGGCGATCTGCCCGCCGAGGCCCGCGCACGGTGCGCCACCGAGATCCAGGAGGCGCTGTCGGACCTGCGCACCGCGCTACAGCGCCCGCTCGGGCGCGCGCCGCGCGACACCCAGACGACGTTCGTGGCCGAGGTCGAGCGACTCGCGCGCGTGCATCCCGACCTGGGAGTGACGCTCGAGTCCGGTGACGAGGGTGACGTCCCGCCGGCGCTCGAGCCGCTCGCGCAGTCGGTCCTGGCCGAGGCCGTGCGCAACGCCCACAAGCACGCCGAACCCAACCGAGTCAGCGTTCGGGTCGGCCGGCGCGACGGAGCGCTCGTGCTCGAGGTGGCCAACGACGGCGTGACCGGCGGGCGACATCGCGCCGGCATGGGCCTCCGGCTGGCCGCGCTCGAGGCGCTCCAGAGCGGCGGCGTCGTGGAGTTCGGCGAGCGCGAGCCAGGAACGTGGCAGGTGAGGCTGGTGGTGCCGGTTGACCAGTGACGCGTCGCTGCGCAGCCCCGAGCGGCTGAGCGTGCTCGTCGTCGACGACCACGACGTCGTCCACTGGGGGATCCGGCTGATGCTCACCCAGCAGCCGTGGGTCGATCGCTGCCTGAGCGCGCACTCCGGCTCGGAGGCGATCGAGCTGGCCGTGCGCTACCGGCCGCACGTGGCGCTCGTCGACCTCTTCATCGGCGAGGAGTCGGGTGCCGAGATCTGCGAGAAGCTGCGCGAGGCCGAGCCGCTGACGCGGGTGCTTCTGTTCTCGGGCGCCGGCGAGATCTCCCCGCCGGCCGCGCGCGCCGCCGGCGCTTCCGGCTTCGCCTACAAGGATTGGCCGGCGCGCAAGATCGCGAGCGCGGTAAGGCTCGTCGGGATGGGCAAGATGGTCTTCGACCAGCAGGAGGCGCCCCTCACACTCGGGCTGTCCGAGCGCGAGCGCGACGTCCTGAACCTGATGGCCTCTGGCGCCACGAACCCCGAGATCGCCGAGAAGCTGCATCTCTCCAAACACACGGTCAAGGAGCACACGAGCGCCGTCTACCGCAAGCTGGGGGTCCGCAACCGGACCGAGGCCGTCCAGCGCGGGCAGCGGTTGGGCTTGCTGGCGTAGTCTCCCCGTTTGGATGAATTGGTTCAGGAGGTCCCGCTGGACGCGGCGCTGAGCGAGATCGCGCGCTTCCTTCGCGCGCGGGCGCCGTTCGACGCGCTCGGGCCCGAGGAGCTCGGTCAGCTGGCCGCGCAGACCGAGATCGAGTTCCACGTCGCGGGCGACCGGATCCTCACCGAGGACGGCGGCCCCGTCACCTTTCTGCGCGTGATCTACTCGGGGGCGGTCGACATCGTCCACGACGGACGGCTGCTCGATCTGCTCGGGCCCGGCGACACGTTCGGCCACGCGGCGATGCTGTCCGGGCTTCCGCCCGGCTTCGAGGCGCGGGCGGCCGAGGACACCCTGTGCTACCGGATCCCGGTGGCGGTGGCGCGCCCGCTGCTCGATCGAGTCAAGCAGCGCGAGCTCGACGTGGGGGCCGGCGCGCCGAGCCACCAGCCGGTCGCGCGGCTGATTCGCTCGCCCACGGTGGTGTGTGAGCCGATGGCGCCGATCCGCGAGGCCGCGCGGAGGATGACCGAGGCGGGCGCGACGTCGGCGATCGTCAACCTGCGCGCCGGCGGCTTCGGGATCGTCACCGATCGTGACATCCGGACCAAGATCGTGAGCGCGGGGCTCCCGCTCACGGTGCCGGTGTCGACCGTGATGACCAACCCGGTGTTCACCGTGCCGCCCGAGCGGGCCGGGGGTGAGGTGTTGTTCGAGCTGCTCGAACGTGGCCTCCGCCACGCCCCCGTCGTCAGCGAGAGCGGCCAGCTGATCGGCGTGATCGAGGACACCGATCTGTTCGCTGCCCAGTCGCGCTCGTGGTTCGGGGTACGGCGATCGATCTCGCACGCGGCGACGGTCGAGGAGCTCGCCGCGGTGGCGCGGCGGGTGCCCGAGGTGGTTTCCGACCTGCACGCAGCGCGGCTCCGCGCGCTCGAGGTTGTCCGTGTGCTCTCGGCCCTGGCCGATGCCCTGACCGCGCGCGCTCTCGAGCTGGCCGGGCCGCCGCCCGGGGACGGCCTCGTGTGGGTGGCGGTGGGCAGCCAGGCCAGGCGCGAGCTGACGCCGGTATCGATCCCCCGGGGGGCGCTGGTGGCGAGCCGGCCGGCACCGGCCGAGTGGGTGCAATCGGTCGAGGCGGTGCTCGCGGCGTGCGGTCTCTCCGGCGGGGACGTGGTGGCGCGGACGCCCGCCGAATGGGCTTCCTTTCACGGAACCGACGAGCTCGGCCTGGCGATGCTGGTCGAGCGACGTGCGCTGTGGGGGACGCCGATCGATCCCCTCCCGGTGGTCAACGGCGACGTGCGCGAGGCGGTCGTCGGAGCGCTCGCGTCGCGGGCGCGCGCGGCCGTACCGCCCACCGGGTTCGACGGTGACGCGGTGCTCGAGGCCGACGGCACGCGGAGCGACCGGCTCGACATCCGCCGTGCCGCGATCGCCCCGATCGTCGAGCTCGCGCGCTGGGGGTCAGCCGTGGCAGGCGTGGTGGAAGGCTCCACGGTCGAGCGGCTGCTGGCGGCGGGGGACGGTGGCGTGCTGTCCGCGGGAGATGCGCGGACGCTGGCTGACGCCTTCGAGCTCGGGCTCGAGTTGCGCATCGCCCACCACATGGAGCAGCTGGGGGAGGGGCTGACGCCCGACGACGGGATCGACTGCGCCCGGATCAGCCCGCTGATGCGCGACCACCTGCGCGACGTGTTCCGCGCTGTCACCTCGGTCCAGCGGAGGCTGACGGCGTGAGGCTGCGCCGGGCGCCGGCCGAGGGCGCGGCCACTGCGTTCGCCACGGCTCCCCGTCCGGACGACGGCACCGCGTGGCGCGAGGCTGGGTGGTGCGCGGTCGACCTCGAGATGACGGGCCTCAACCCGCGGACGGACGAGATCGTGGCGATCGGGGCGGTGCCGATTTCCGAGGGCCGCGTGGTCCTCGGAGAGGGGATCTACACACTCGTGCGCGCGTACAAGCGCTCGCAGGTCGGCGCGGTGCTCGTGCACAAGCTGCGCTTAGCCGACGTGGCCGACGCACCGTCCCTCGACGAGGGGATGGACCGCGTGCTCGCGGCGCTCGCCGGTCGAGTGCCGGTGTTCCACACCGCGGCGATCGAGCGGGCATTTCTCGAGCGGCAGTTCTCGCGTCGCCACGTGCGTCTGCCCGCGGCGGCCGACACCGAGGCGCTCGGGCGCGCATGGCTCCGCCACCGCGACGGCTCCGAGGGCGCGCCGGCGCAAGGGATCTCCCTCGGTCGACTGGCCGGAGCGCTCGGCCAGCCCACCGAGTCGCCCCACCACGCGCTGGGCGACGCGCTGACCACGGCGACGGCGTTCATCGCGCTGGCCAGCCTGCTCGACACGGTGGCGCCGCAGACGGTCGGGTCGCTGCTGCGCACGAGCACCGAGGCCGTGGGCGGGGGCGGGGGGCCGTCCGGCGGCAGCCGGCGCCTCGGACCGGGATAACTGGCCTGCGCGGGCGGGTGGGCCCCGGCGGGCAGGTCGCCCCCGGCGGGCGGATCGCCCCCGGCGGGCCGGGTGAAAAGTGCACACTCGCGACTCCGCCGCAGCCGAGCGTGCGG
>DATBYI010000357.1:0-7073 GCA_036513815.1 Solirubrobacteraceae bacterium | reverse complement strand
GGCCAGCTCGCGCTCGAGCTTGTCGATCTGCCGGCGCAACGACCGCCGTGCCGCCCGCTCGTCCCGCTCCGGCGCGGTCAGCGCCTCCATGGGCGGTCTGTGCTGTTGCAGGAGCTCCACTCAAATCTCCTTTCCGGAGCCGTCCAGCCTACCAACGAGAACCATAGCGGCCCTACCCGGGCGCGAGCACCCCATGGGCCACCCAAAGAGCCTCTTCGAGGTGAATCGCGGGGACGCCCTCCACCCCCACCGCGAACAACACGATCCGGCTCCTGCCTCGGCCCGGAGCGTGGCCGGGCTCGGGGTCGTCGAACAAGGTCGCGTGCACTCGCACCGCATCGGCGACGACGAGTCGCCCGGCGGCGCTCCGGATCCCCAGGCTGTCCTCGTCGACCCCGCCGGCGTCGAGCGCCCAAACCGGGACGCCGGTCTCGACCAGCGCGATCAGGCGTGCGTCCTCGAGTGTGTCCCGGGACCGGAAGCGCCCCCGGAGCAGGCGGCTGACGGCCGCGTCCTCGCTCGGGATCCGAGACGCGTCCGGGTCGAGGCCGACCTGGCGAAAAAACGCGCGATAGGCATGCGGGATCGGCTTGGTGCGCATCGCCACCACGCCGGCGCCCCGGTAGAGGTTCGACAGCTCGCTCAGCCGCCGCTCAACCGCCGGCGGGCTGGGACGGACCGTCGCCTCGAGCACGGTCCAGTCCAGCCGAAGCCCAGGGAATTCGGATTGTACGGTGGTCTCCACCATTCCAGGCGAGACGTTCATCCCGCGCTCCCGGGCACGAGCAACGTCCGCACGCGAGCCTCGAGCGCGCTCTCGTTCAGCCAGTGCTCGCCGATCAGCCGACCCGCCACCGTTCCGCCTCGCTTGGAGACCTCGATCATCGGGCACGCGGTGACGCTGTACACCTCGCCCACGGCACCGTCGGCGTCGTAAGCCACCGGAATCGTCCAGCCGTGCCGGTGCACGACTCTGTCGGTGGCGGCGTGTGAGGAGTGGATGGCGACGGCCGCGAACTGGACTCCGCGCAGCGCCGGCACGCCGGCGAGCGCCTGGAGCGTTGAGACCTCGCGCTCGCACGCCGAGGAGTCGAGCACGAAGAACCCGAGCACGAGCGGCGCGCGCTTGACCAGTAGGCACACGTTGAGCGCACGCGGATCGTGGCGCGCGAGCGTGCAGGGCGGGCTGAGGTTGGCGTCGCCGTCGAGCGTCGTGGCTGCCAGCGGCGCGGCGAAGAAGTGCAGCCGACTCCCCGCGGGCACGCCGGCGGTCGCCGGCTCTTTCGAGCTCAGCGTGTAGAGGAGAAAGGTGACCGCGAGCACCGCGGCGAGCAGCCCGACGATCCAGCCGTAGCGGCGAGTGTCAATGGGCGCTGGGGTCGCTGGCTTCGGGGGCGACGGTTCGGGAGCGCTCACGCCACCGTTGCCCGCCGCCGGCGGGGCAGCGCGGCGAATACGCGCCGTCCTCGCTCGCGGGCGCTCTGAACGAGGTCGCCGCGCTCGGACAGCGCGAGCACCGCGGGCAGCACGAGCAGGACACCGAGGAGCGACACCGACAGGTCGATCAGCGTTACGAACCCGAAGTCGCGCAGCATCGTGATGCTCGACAGGGTGAGCACACCGAACCCGGCAATCGCGGTGATCCCCGACGCGAGCACGGCCGACCCGGTGAACCGGTAGGTCCGCGCCAGCGCCTCGCCGGCGTCGCGGCCGGCGCGGCGCTCCTGGCGAAAGCGTTCGGAGAGCAGCACGCTGAATTCGGTCGAGATCGCGATCACGAGCGCCCCGAGCGTGGCCGACATCGGGTTGAGGGGGATCCCGGTCGCGAACAGGATCAGCGACGACCAACCGGTGGCGAGGGCGATCGGCACCAGGGGTACGAGCGCGCGCTCAACCGTGCGCAGCACGATCAGCAGCACGAGCCCGACGGCAATCAGACCGGCGACGAGCATCAACAGGCGATGCCCCGACGAGGACAGCGACGCGTCGGCCTGAGCCGCCAGCACCGGCAGGCCGGCCAGCGAAGCCGTGACCCCCGGCGGCGGATGGAGCTGCGCGCGCATGTAGTCGATCACCCGCTGCTGGCGCGACAGAGGCATCAGGCGGATGCCGAACGCGAGCGTCGCCTCGCGGTGATTGCCCGTGATCACCGCCTGCGAGAAGTAGCTCGGGACGGCTTGGAGCAGGCTCGAGATCGCGCTCGCGGTCAAGCCGCCGCACGACCCGCTCGACGTCTGCGCACCCGAGCAGAACAGGTCAGGCAGCGACAGGGCCGGGCACAGCGTCGCGCGCGCACAGCCCTTCGCTTCGACGTAGCCGAAGTGCGCCAGCAGCGCGTTCTCGTACTTGGTCATCCAGCCGATCGTGCTCGGCGTCGCCACGTTGCCGCCGTGCACGACGACGTCGATCTCGCCCGAGACGCCCGTGACGCGCTCGAGCGTGCGAAGGTTCGCGAGAGCCGGCATGTTGCTCGGCACGAGTTTGGTGATGTCAGACTGGACCGGCGTCTGCGTGCCGGCCACCCACCCGAGCACGGCGAGCACCAGCGCCACGAGCAGCACCCGACCGGGGCGCCGCACGGCCGCGGCGAGCGAGCGCCGCGCGGCCGAGCTGACCGGCGAGGCAATCTCCGCTCGCGTGTCGCCCAGGATCTCGCCCGCCCCCCGGGCCGACGCGCCGAGGGCCCCGAGCGACGGTGTACGCCACCGTGGAAGCGACTCGCGGCGCCGGCTCAGGGCCATCGCGGCCGTCCCGGCGCTCAGCGCGCAGCCGAGCGCGACCGCGATCCCGACGATCAACAGCTCGCCGAACCCGCGGACCATCGGCACCGGCGAAAGCAAGAGCGCCAGGAAACCGGCCGCCGTGGCCAGCGCGGCGGTGGCGATCGTGGGCGCCGCGGCGATCGTCGCGTCGGCCACCGTCACGCCGACGCGGGCCGCCTCTTCGGCGCGAGCCTGGAACTGCACGGCGTAATCGACGGCCAGGCCGATGAGAATCGGGAGCACGGCGATCGAGGCCATCGTCAGTGAGCCTCCGAGCAGCGAGGTGGCGCCGAACGTGATCCCCACCGCGGCGAGGGCGATCACCAGCGGAAGCAGCCGCAGGCGGCTGCGGAAGACGAGGAGCAACGCCACCGCCATCACGAGCAGCGCCGCGACGAGCAGCCCGGCGATCGAGCCGGTGATGGTCGAGGCGAGGGCGTTGGTCACCACCGGCACGCCCGAGACCGTGTAAGTCCCGCCGTAAGCCGAGCGGAACATCGGCATCCGCACCGCCTGTTGGATCCACGAGATCGCCTGGGCCTGCTGAGCCGCGCTCAGCGACGACCTGAGCCGGACCTGGATCAGCGCGGAGTTCTTGCTCGGGAAGAGATAGGCAAAGCGCGCCTTAGGCACGTCTACGCCTCGGGTCGAGTCGAACACGATCTCTGGGATGAAGGACGGGTCGTCGATACTCGGCGTGCCCGAGATCCCCGAGTCGAGGTACATCTCGATGAGCTGGTCGTACTGCTGCTGCTGGGCGAGCTGGCCCGCCGCGTTCTCTTCGGCAAGCGCCTTGCTGTGCGACATGTGCTCGCCCAGAGCCAGCCTGTAGGCGTTCTGGCGCGCGCTCGTCACCGCCTGCTGCGACGACGCGGTGATCGAGGCGATCTCCTGATTAACCGCCGCCACCGCGCGGTTGAGGAACGTGCCCGGCCCGTACACGACCTGCGCCGGACGCCCCTTCATCAACTTCCCGCACGGGCTCTTCCAACCGCCGTAAGGCGTCTGCGATCCGGCCGGCGCCGGCGTGAAGGCCTGGAGCTGCTGGTTCGGCACCACCACGTCTCCGGCCAGACACGCCTCGAGTTCGGTGACCGTGCCAAGGTCCTTTGTCTCGACGAGGTTGGGCAGCGACTCCCGGATCAGGATCACGACCGGGTCGCCACCGAAGTGCTGGTTGTCGTCGAGGCTCGCCTTGTAGCTCGACGACGAGGAGCCGACGAACGTGTCCGTGGCGGTGTTCGGCTGCAGGCGCAGCGCGAGTGCCCCGCCCGCCAGCGCCAGCGCCAGCACGATGCCCAGCGTCACGGCCGGCCGGCCCGCGGCGGCCCGCACCAGTCGCTCGAACGTCTTAGCCATCATGGAACCGGGGGACTCAATCCATCGAGAGCGGACCCTGCGACTCCCCGGACAGGAACTGGCGGATGAACGGGTTATCGGAGTTCAGCATGTCCTCGGCCGGTCCGGCCTCGACGATCCGGCCCTTCCACAGCACGTTGATGTAGTCGGCCACGCGCCGGGCGCTCATGATGTCGTGGGTGATCACGCAGAAGGTGGGCAGGTGCTCGCGCTCCTTCTGCTTGGCCTCTTCCATCATGTCGCGGTGGATCTCGAGGATCAGCTCGCCGAGTAGCGCGGTGCGCACGGGATCCAGCCCCGAGTCCGGCTCGTCGAACAGCACGATGTCGGGCTCGAGCACGAGCGCGCGCGCGAACCCAGCGCGCTTGCGCATCCCGCCCGAGAGCTCGTTGGGCGCCTTGAAGCGAGCGTCGGCCAGACCGACCTCCTTGAGCCGGCGCATGACGATGTCCTCGACCTCGTCCTCGCCCTTCTCGGTGTGCTGGCGCAGCGGGAAGGCGACGTTGTCGTACACGTTCATCGACCCGAATAGCGCGCCGTCCTGGAACAGGAGCCCGAACTTCTTACGCATGTCGAACAGCTGGTCGTCGGGCATGTCCGGGACCGATTGGCCGTGCACCAGGATGTCGCCCTCGTCGGGGTAGAGCAGCCCGACCATGTGCTTGATGCAGACCGACTTGCCGGTGCCCGACGGGCCGAGGATCATCGACACCATCCCCTCCGGGAGACCCATGTTCAGGCCGCGCAGGATGGGCGTGCGCCCGAACGCCTTGTAGGTGTCGATGAATTCGACGGCGTCGGGGCGGCCCGACGGATACACCCGATAGGTGTGCCACTTGTAGTCGTCCTCGTCGGCGCCGGGCGGCGGTCCGGGGCGAGGCGGCTGCTCGTCGACCACCGACACGCGCGAGGAGGACGTCTCGGCCTCGCGGTCCTCATCGTGACCGCGGGATTCGGGCTCGCGCTCGTCCGGAGCGTCGTCAGCCTCGTCCCACTGATCGTCTTCGTCTTCTCTGTCAAACCACATTCTCAGCCTCCGATTGGCGCCCGGGGGTTAGCTCCCCAGAACAACTGCGTGCCAAGCATTCCGATTAGGTGCACACCCACCAGGTTAAGCACCATCGACTTCGCGGTCGCGGTACCGACCCCTACAGGCCCACCGCTGGCGTTGTAGCCGTAGTAGCAGCCGACGAGAACGATGAGCGTCGCCATCGCCATCGCCTTTATCAAGCTGAATAAGAGGTCCGGTGGGTTCTGGAACTCCCAGAAGATCAGGAAGTAGCCCCCGGACGAGACATCCCCGACCTGCTGCACGACCGCGACGTAGCTGGCCAGGAAGCCGGCGCCGATCGAGATCAGGTAGATGAACGGCAGTACGAGCCAGGAGGCGAGCAGCCGCGTCCCGCACAGGAACGTCATGCCGCTGATCCCCATCACCTCGAGCGCGTCGATCTCGTCCGAGATCCGCATCGACCCGAGCTCAGCCACGATCCCGGTGCCCACCTTGGCCGCCAGCATGTAACCGAACGCCAGCGGGGCGAGTTCACGCAGATCGCACCAGGCCGCGAACACGCCGGAGAACGCGGGCGCGCCCTGGGAGCGGAGCAGGTAGGCGCCCTCGATCCCGCATGTGAGCCCGACGATGAACACGAGCGCGCAGATCACGAGCGCCGAGCCGACGATCAGGATGCCCGCCTGGCGTAGCGCTTCCCCGAAGAACTTGAACACGCGCAGGCGGAACACCTCGCCCACCACCTGCGCGCCGAACTTGGCGATCTCGCCGAAGCTCTCGATCCAGCCCTTGGGGGTGACGATCAGGTCGTTCATGCCCTCATCGTGGGATCGTGGTGATCTCGGGGTGGGTGGCCAGCAGCGTCTGCGTGAACGCGTAGTTGAACGCGAAGATGCCGAGGAACGCGATCACGACGGCCTGGTTGACGGCGCGGCCAACGCCCTCGGCTCCACCCGACGCGGTCATCCCCTTGTAACAGCAGACCACGGCGATGATCGCGCCGAACAGCGTCGTCTTGAGCACCGAACCCCACAGGTCGGTCGTCTCGGCGTTGTTGAAGAACGTGGCGAAGAACGGCCCGAGCGTGGCGTGGTTGACGAGCGTGGCCAGGATCCCGCCGAAGATGCCGAAGATCACCGCGTAGACGTCGAACAGGCCGGTGACCAGCATCAGCGCGAGGAAGCGCGGCACGACCAGGTTCTTGATCGGGTCGACACCGAGCACCTGGAGGGCGTCGAGCTCCTCGCGGATCTTGCGCGCGCCCAGGTCGGCGGTGATCGCCGTGCCGGCCACGCCGGCGAGCACGATCGCGTCCACGAACGGCGCGAACTCGCGGATCGACGACAGCACGAAGAAGCCGCCCAGGCGGTCGATGGCGCCGAACAGGACGAGGAAGTTGGCCGCCTGAAGGCCGGGAGCCTCGTAGCCGAAGGCGATCGTCGAGATCAGCAGCGGGAACCAGCACAGCCGCAGCGCGAACATGAACTGCCCGACGAACTCGCTGCCGTACGGGTACGGGGGGCGCACGGCAGACACAAGTGTCTTGCCGGTCAGAATCATCATGTTGCCGACCTCTTCGAGCAGGCCCTTGACAGGCGCATACCCTCGATCGGCGACGGCTCTGATCAAAGCTCTCTGGCCTCCCGGGTCGAGCCCTGCCGCTGGACCGGATGAAGCCTACGGACCTACCGGTGCGAATGACAAATGGGAACCGTCGCGCCTTAGCGCCCGGACACGCCGTAGCTCAACGCCAGATCAACGTGACGGTGCTCTGGCCGGGCAGCGTCCGACCGCCGCCATCGAGAACCGGCTCAGGCGGCCCAGGCAGTTGGTATGTTCGGCCGCCGTGACCTGGAGGCGCGTCGGTTTCATATGCGGAGTGCTCGCCCTGCTGCTCAGCGCGTGCGGTGGCGGGGCACGCCAGGATGCCAGTGAGCCGA
>DATBYI010000356.1:0-2428 GCA_036513815.1 Solirubrobacteraceae bacterium | reverse complement strand
CGTCGAGGCCCCCGAACCGGACCTGAGCGACTGGGAGGTGGTCGTCAGCCGGGCCAAGGAGGCGTCCCGCACCGTGCGGATCGCGCTCGTGGGCAAGTACGTCCGGCTCGAGGATGCCTACCTGTCGGTGGTCGAGGCGCTTCGCCACGCCGGCACGCATCACGACTGCAAGGTCGAGATCGACTGGGTCGATTCCGAGGAGGTCGGCGACCCGGCGGTCGCCGCGCGCCTCGAGAAGGTGAGCGGGATCCTGATCCCCGGCGGCTTCGGCGGCCGCGGGATCGAGGGCAAGATCCGGGCGGCGCAGATCGCCCGTGAGAAGAAGATCCCGTACCTCGGCATCTGTCTCGGGATGCAGCTCGCCGTGGCCGAGTTCGCCCGGCACGTGGCCGGGATGGAGGGCGCGAACTCCACCGAGTTCGACATGGAGACGCCGTTCCCGGTGATCGACCTGCTCCCCGAGCAGAAGGAGATCGCCGACATGGGCGGCACCATGCGCCTGGGCGCCGACCCCGTGAAGCTGCACGTCTCGACGCGCATCCGCGAGCTGTACGGGGAGCCGGTCGTGTACGAGCGCCACCGTCATCGCTACGAGGTCAACAACCACCTGCGCCGGCGGCTCGAGGCGGCCGGGTTGATCTGCTCGGGCACGAGCCCGGACGAGCGCCTGGTCGAGGCGATCGAGCTCCCGGCGGACGAGCACCCATTCTTCGTGGCCTCGCAGTACCACCCGGAGTTCAAGTCACGCCCCGAGCGGCCCGCGCCGCTGTTCCGCGAGTTTGTCGGCGCCGCGCTCGTGCACGCCGGCGAGCGTGCCGCCGTCGGCGCCAACGGTGCCAACGGCGCCGAGGCCTCCGCGCCCGCCGCCGCCCGGTGAGCGAGTCGGCCGAGCGGCGCCCAGCGCGCGAGCGACGCCCAGTGAGGCGCACGAGCTGCCTACGGTGAGGCGCGCGAGCGACGCCGACCGCGAGCGGCTAAACGAGACGTTCGCGGCGCTGTGCCGGATCGAAAGCCCGTCCGGCCAGGAGCGGGGCTGCGCGGACTGGGTGACCCGGGAGCTGCGGGCGATGGGGCTCGAGGTCGAGGAGGATGACGTCGGTCCGAGCGTTGGCTCAAACGCGGGCAACCTGCTCGTCCGCATCCCTGGCGCGGGCGCGGGCCCCGACCCTGGCGCGGGCGCGCGCCCCGATCCAGGCGCGGGACCCGGCCGGGGCAGCATCCTCCTGTGTGGCCACATGGACACGGTCCCCCTGACCGCACCGGTCGAACCGGTGCTGGTGGACGGCGGCTGGACTAACGCCGGCGAAGGAATTCTCGGCGCCGACAACAAGACCGCGCTGGCGGTGATGGTCGAGGTGGCGCGGCGGTTCGCCGGCTCGGGCTCGGCGCCTGCACCCGTCGGGATCGAGCTGCTCTTCACCGTCTGCGAGGAGATCTCGCTGCTCGGCGCGCTCGCGTTCGACGTCAGCCGGCTTGAGAGCCGCCTCGGCTACGTGTTCGATCACGCGACGCCGATCGGCGAAGTCGTCATTGCCGCGCCGACGCTGCATCGGATCGTGGCCGAGTTCCATGGCCGCGCCGCCCACGCCGGCGTCCGCCCCGAGGCCGGCCGCAGCGCGATCGCCGCCGCGGCGCGGGCGATCGCCGCGATGCAGCTGGGCCGGCTCGACCCGGAGACGACGGCCAACGTGGGCACGATCGCGGGCGGGACGGCGATCAACGTCGTCCCCGAGCGCTGCCGGGTCGAGGCCGAGGTGCGAAGCGTCGACCGCGACCGCGCCGAGGCGCTCGCGACCGAGATGATCGATCACCTGCAGGACGCCGCCGACGCGGCCGAGTGCGACCTCGACGTGACCGTGGAGCGCCTCATAGAGGGCTACCGGATCCGTCCTCGCGCCACCGAGGTGGCCCTCGCCGAACAGGCGCTGCGCGCCTGTGGGTACGAGCCCAGTCACATCCTCACCGGCGGGGCCTCGGACGCCAACGCGTTCCGCACCGCGGGGTTCCCGTGCCTCAACCTCGCCGACGGAACCGAGCACAACCACGAGCCGACCGAGCGGATCAGCGTCAACGCGCTCGAGGATCTGCTCGAGTTGGCGATCGCGCTCGTCGAAGAATCGGCCCCGATCCTGGAAGGGACAGCCTCGTGACCGAGTCCTTCGAGGCGGAAGGCGCCGAGGTCGGTTGGGAGGGACGGGTGATACGCGCCGGGACCGAGCGCTTCCGCTACGCCGACGGCGCCGAGGTCACGCGGGACAAGGTGTGGCATCCCGGCGCGGTCGGCATTCTCGCCCTCGACGGCGAGCACGTGTGGCTGACGCGCCAGCCCCGCGAGGTGATCGGCGACCCGGCGTCGCTCGAGGTCCCGGCCGGCAAGCTCGACGTCCCCGGCGAGCCGCCGCTCGAGACGGCCAAGCGCGAGCTGGCC
>DATBYI010000355.1:0-10183 GCA_036513815.1 Solirubrobacteraceae bacterium | reverse complement strand
GCTGCGCGTCCGCGCGGTCTCCTAGGCCTCATCACTGCCCGGTTAGAATCCGTCGACGCCGGGCGATTAGCTCAGTCGGTTAGAGCGCTTCTCTGATAAGGAAGAGGTCCCAGGTTCGAGTCCTGGATCGCCCACTGGGGGATGGCCGGCGGATGTTTGCGGGTAGGTAGCGGCGGTGCGCCTACTACGCCGAGCAGCCGGCCCGTTCTTCGTCCTCGCCGGCGCCATGCACTTCGTCATCCCGCGCGCCTATCGGCGGATCGTGCCCCCGTATCTGCCTGCCCCCACCGCGCTCGTGTACGCGAGCGGGGTGGCCGAGATCGCGGGTGGTGCGGGGCTCATCCCGAAGGCAACGCGTCGGTCCGCCGGGTGGTCGCTGATCGCGACGATGGTGGCCGTGTTCCCGGCCAACCTCCACATGGCCCTGCACCCCGACGGTTTCCCAACGTCCCGGGCGGCCCAGCCAGCCTGTGGGCCAGGCTCCCGCTCCAGGCCGCGTTCATTGCCTGAGTGCTCGGCGCGATGCGCCGCTAGCCCGCGCCGCCGGTAGCCCCACGCCGCCGAAGGAAATTCCTGCAAACGGAGTTCTTTGGCGCCCGGATCGACTGGTCGCGCCTCGTTTTACCGGCGCTTTACCGCCGGCTTGCCGGGCGGTCTCAACATGCCGGCCATGAACCAAGTCGTCACAGCCAAGACCGGAGGAGAGAGCGATGCCGCACGCCAGCTGGTAATCGGCGCGGCTCCGGCCACTGGAGCCACCACGGCGGGGTGTTCACCGAGCAAGGAGAGGCGCAATGCCGCACATGTCCAGGACTTGATGAGGGTCGGGTCCTCGCCCGGAGCCGTCGCACAGTGTTTTCCACCGAGTAAGGAGGGACGCAATGCCGGCCAAGTTTCGTTGACGCGAGCGGGCTCCGGGACCCGGAGCCCTGGCAATACACAGTTCGCGACGAGCAAGGAGACAGGCAGTGCCGCTCAAGTTCAACTAACTGAGGGGGTTCCGCTCCGCGGAGCGATATCGGACCGTTGGCTCGGACAGGAGGCTGCAATGCCGCACATGAGCTATTGAGAGACGCGGGCTCCGAACGCCAGAGCCAACCGCGCTCCCACGGCGGGAGTGCCGGTGAGTGGCGGAGGGCCAAGAGAGGAGACAGACATGCCGCGCATGGCCAAATGATCACCCAGGAGCGCGGATTTGTCCGCACCACACGCAGGGGGTGAATTGCGATGCCGATGCTGCGGGACTAGAACCGAAAGACCGGCGAAATGCCGGCGTCAAGAAGAAGAAAAGGGAACGGGCTGCCAGCGATCTGGCAGCCCGCGATGTACCTGGGGGACTCAGAAATGTTCGAGCTGCTTAAGTCGTCACCATCGCTGCGCCGCTTCTTCGCCGCGCGGCTTCAATCGGAGCTGGGGGAGGGCGCCGCGTACGTGGCGCTGGTGTTGGTTGCCTATCAGCGCCTTCACTCCGGGTGGGCGATCGCATTGGTCCTGCTGGCGGACTTCCTGCCGGGGATCGTGCTTTCGGTCCCGTTCGGGGCGCTGGCCGACCGGTTCTCCCGCCGCCGGCTCGCCGTCGCCGCGGATCTCCTGCGCGCCTGCGCGTTCATCGCGCTCGTGCTCGTCCCGTCGTTCCCCGCGACGGTCGGCTTTGCTCTGCTCGCCGGAGTCGGCAGCGCGCTGTTCCATCCGGCGGTCAACGCCGCCCTCCCGGGGCTCGTGACCGAGGAGCAGCGCTCGCCGGCGACCGCTCTCAACGGCTCGATGAGCAGCATCGGACTCACCGTCGGGCCGGCCTTGACCGCGGTCGTGCTCTTGTTCGGCCGCCCGACGTTGATCCTGGCGGTCAACGGCGTGACCTTCCTCGTCTCGGCGCTGCTGCTCAGCCGCGTGCCGTTCGCGGGCTCGACCGCCGCGACCGCCGGGCCCGCCGCGATCGCGGGGCCCGCCGGGACTGCCGGGCCCGCCGCGACCGCCGGGCCCGCTGGGCCCGCTGGGCCCGACCTCAAGCCTGACTCGCTCCTCTCCTCCGCCGTCGAGGGGATGCGCTCGGCCGCGCAGATCCCCGGCGTCGGCGCGCTGCTCCTGGTCGGCGCGATCTCGGTCCTCGCCGGCGGACTGATGAACGTCGCCGAGCCGCTGCTCGCCACCGGTCCGCTCCACGCCGGCAGCGCCGGCTACTCGGTGCTGGTTACCGCCTATGGGACGGGAATGGTGGCGGCCTCGTTCATCAACGCCCAGGCGCCGTCTGAGATCACGAGCCTGCGCCGCCGGCTGCTGCTCGGGATCCTGCTCGAAGGCATCGGGATGATCGCCTCGTCGGTGGCGCCCAGCCTCCGCACGGCGATTGCCAGCTTCGCGCTGACCGGCGCGAGCAACGCCCTGCTCCTTGGTCCCGAGCTGCGCCTGTTCCAGGAGCTCGTGAGCGAGCGCCTGCTCGGCCGGGTGTTCGGGCTCCGCGGCATGCTCTGCAACGCCGCCTTCGTCGTGGCCTTTCTGAGCGCCGGCGCCGTCCTCGAGCTGATCGGTGTCCGCGGGGTGTTCGCACTCGGCGGCGGCGCGCTCCTCGCCCTGGCCGCCATCAGCACGATCGCCTTCCGTCCGGGTCGCGACGAGCGCTCGCGCCGCGTGGCCCCGGATCAGCCGCTTCGCGCCCTCCCGGACCTCGGCTGAGAACCGCCGGGAACCGTGGCGGCCAGCGCGACGGCGACGGCCGCCTCGAGACTCGCGCTTCGGCCACGCTCCCGCTCACGCGCGTAGACATCGTGGCCGAGCGCCCGCTCGAGCTTCTCGACCGTGGTGTCGTAGAAAGGGAACTCGTCGGGCTTGCGCCTGGCTCCGGCGCGTTCGCGCTCTGCGTCGGCGGCCCCGACCAGCGCGGCTCCAGTGACCGCATCGCCCGTCCGTGCGGCGAGCTCGGCCACCGCCTCGAGGCACTCGGTCGTCTGGACGCGCTCACCGAGCGCAACCGAGAGCTCGAGCGCCTCGCGGAGCATGGCCGTGCTCCCGGGGTCCTCGGGACGATGGGACAGCAGGATCCGGCCGAGCGCGATGAGCGTCGAGGCGACGTGCATCCGGTCGCCAGTCCGCCGCGCCAGCGCGACGCCCTGCTCGAGAATCGGGATCGCCTGATCGAACTGCCCGAGTCGCGCGTGGACGATCGCCATGTTTTGCAGGATCACGCTCTCGCCCTTGACGTCGCCGAGCTCCTGCCACATGTCCGAGGCCTCGGCGTAGAGGGCTAGGGCGGCATCGAACTGCTGCAGGAACGAGACGACGAGGCCGAGGTTCCCGACCGCCCGAGCCAGCTGCTTGCGGTCCCCGACGCTTTTCGCCAGCGCGATCGCCTCCTCGAACGCCGACTGAGCGGCGGGGAAGTCGTCCGCGGCGCCGGCCAGGATCCCGACGGCGTTCAGCGCTCTCGCCCGTATCCCGGGTTCGCCGCGCCCGGACGCGAGTGCCTCCGTCAGCTCGCGCTGCACGGTCACGCCGGTGCCGCGCGTGAGCCACAGCCGCCATAGCGCGCCGCCGAGCGCGAGCGCGATCTCCGGCTCGCCATTGGCGAGCGCCCACGAAGACGCGGCCCGTAGGTTCGCCTGCTCGGCATCGAGCCGCTCGAGCCACGCCGCCTGCTGGGGACCCTCGAGCTCAGGCTCGGCCGCCTCGGCCAGCTCGACACACCAGAGCGCCTGCCGGCGTCCGACCGCCGCCGGGTCCGGCGAGGAAGCGAGCCGTTCCACCGCGTATTCGCGCACCGTTTCGAGCATCCTGAACCGCGCGCCGTCTCGGATCACCAGGGAGTGGTCGACGAGCGCCGAGAGCGTGTCGAGGACTGGTCCGTCATCGACGGCCTCGGCCGCCTCGAGTGACCATCCCGAGTGGAATACGGCGAGTCGTGCGAACAGCCGCTGCTCGTCGGCGTCCAGCAATTCGTAACTCCAAGCGATGGTCGCGCGGAGCGTCCGGTGGCGCTCAGGGGCGTCGCGCCGGCCGGCGGTGAGGAGATCGAGTCGTCCCCCAATTCGCTCGAGGATCTGCGCCGGGTCGAGCACGCGGGTCCGCGCGGCGGCGAGCTCGATAGCCAGCGGTAGCCCGTCGAGCCGCCCGCAGATCGCGGCGATGGAGTTGAGCTCCTCGGCGGACGGCGCGAAGCCGGGATCCTGGTCGCCCGCGCGCCGAACGAACAGCTCGACGGCCGGGTCCGGCGCCAGCGGCGGCAATGGCAGCTCGTGCTCGCCGGCGATGTGCAGCGGCGCGCGAGAGGTGACGACGACAGTGAGCGAGCCCACCGCGCGCAGGAGCGAGGCGACGGCCGGAGCGCCGGCCAGGACCTGCTCGAAGTTGTCGAGGAACAGCACGACCGGGTCACCGTCGAGCGCGGCGGCGACCGCCTCCTCGGTGGCGTCCTCCGCGCCGAGGGCAGCTCCAATCGCGGGCAGGATCTGGTCGGACTCGTCGATAGCCGCGAGCTCCACGAGCCGGCTCGCCCCGCCGAGGCGCATGGCGAGTTCGAGCGCCAGACGCGTCTTGCCCATCCCGCCGGCACCAGTCAGCGTCACCAGGCGGACGTCGGGACGCTCGATCAGCGCCAGGGCGGCGCGGAGCTCGGCGTCGCGCCCGAGGATCGACGAGTCGACGTGCGGGATCCGCGCGGCGGCGGGGACGCCGGCATCGCCCCGGGCGAGCGGAGGGGCGGCGCTCGCCGCCAACTCGAGCGAGGGGTCCTGGGTGAGGATCGCCGCCTCGAGCCGGACGAGGTCGGGCCCCGGCTCGATTCCGAGGTTCTCGATGAGCAGCGTCCGAACATGCCGAAACGCCTCGAGCGCGTCCGCCTGGCGGCCGGCCCGATACAGCGCAAGCATCAGTAGCGCGTGCATGCGCTCGCGGTACGGGTCGCTCCCGATCAGCGCCTCGAGTTCAGGCACGAGCGCCGCCGGGTCGTCCTGCTCGAGCTCGAGCTCGATGCGCTCCTCGTTGGCCACGGCTCGGAGCCCGTCGAGCCGGTCCGCCTCCGTCGCGCCGGGCCCGAGCAACGTGACGTCGGCGAGGGCAGGTCCGCGCCACAGGCCGATCGCTTGCCTGAGCGCGTCGAGCGCGTGGCTGGGATCTCCATCGGCACGCAGCCCGCGCGCGCGGGCCAAGAGCGCCTCGAAGCGTTGGACGTCGAGGGCATCTCGATCGATTTGAATCGCGTATCCCGTCGGTCGGGTCACGATCGGCTGTTCGGACCCGAGGGCGCGGCGGAGCTGGGAGACATGTACCTGGAGAGCCTTGCCTGCAGTGGCCGGCGGGTCCTCTCCCCACAGCTCGTCGATCAGCCGCTCGCTCGACACGAGGCCCGACGATGTCTCGAGCAGGAGGGTCGCGAGCAGCGCACGCTGTTTACCCGACGCGAGTGTCACAGGGCCGCCCGCGTCGCGAACCAGCAGCGGGCCGAGCACGCCGAACTCCATAGCGCGGCCGGACTCTACTGGTGGCTTAACGCCGAGGGCGTAGCCTGTTCCTCGCCCGGTCAACCCCCATGCCTTACCGAAAACGATGCAGGCACTGAAGGCTGCTATCGGCGTAGTCTGGCTTGTCTTCTGGCTCTATTGGCTCGCGTCGGCGACCACAGCGAAGGCGAGCGTGCGCGGCCGTCGCCGGCTACCGCTGTTTGGCTTGACCGCCGTGGCGGTTTTCGTCCTGGTCCGGGTCCTGCACGGCGGCGGCCTGGCCGTCCACAGCCCGATTCTCGGAGCGATCGGAGCCGTCCTGTTCGTGTCTGGGCTTGCCCTCGCCGTCTGGGCCCGTGTCTATCTCGGGAGCAACTGGGGGATGCCGATGACTGAGCGCGCCGAGCCTGAGCTCGTCACCTCGGGGCCGTATCGGTTCGTACGCCACCCGATCTATTCCGGCCTGCTGCTGGGGCTTGTCGGCACCGCTCTAGCCACCAACGTGCTCGGCTTGGCCATAGCCGTCATCCTCGGCGCCTACTTCCTGTACGCCGCTACGGTCGAAGAGCGGAATCTCACGGCGACCTTCCCGACCGCGTATCCCGCTTACCGCGAACACACGAAGAAGCTGATTCCGTTTGTGATCTAGCCGTCGAGCGACTCAGGGGCGTCGAAGCGCGAGAACAAGCGGGGGTCGCTGAACAGCGCGATGCGTTCGATGCCCCGGCCGCTGATGGTCAGGACCACGATCGCGAACGGCTGAAAGCCATCGGCGTCAGAGCGGCGATAAGCGGCGGCGGCGGGCTGACCGTTCGCCACCGTGGGCAGCATCCTCCAGGTGCCGCTCGGGCCGATCACCCTGCGGATGTAGGCGATGCAGTTGCGCTTGCCCGCGAACCAGGTGCGCACGGGTGTCATCTCGAGCGCCGCATCGGTAGCCAGGACCTGCTCGAGCGCGGCGAGATCCGAGTGCTCGAAGGCATACATGTACCGGGCGAGCAACTCGCGGGCGCGTCGACTGTCGGGCTCGACCAGCTCGTCTGGAGTGGGAGCGGCCTCGTCGAGCCGGGCGCGCGCGCGCTGGAGCGCGCTCTTGATCGCAGGCGTACTCGCGTCGAGCATCTGCGCCACGTCCCCTGCGGGGAAGCCGAGCACTTCGCGGAGGATCAGCACCGCGCGCTGGCGGGGTGGGAGGTGCTGGAGGGCCGCGATGAGGGCCAGCCGAACGCTCGCCCTCGCCGCCGCGATCTCGGCGGGATCGTCTGTATCCGGACTGGTCAACGACTCGGGCGCCGGCTCGAGCCAGGCCACACCGGCTCCCGCCAGCACCGGCTCGCCGTCGGGGTCGTCGGTGGACGCCCCGAGGCCGGACGGCAGTGCGCGCGGCACTGGCCGGACCAGCGTGGTCGGCGGCGCCTGAGGACGGCGGCTTAGGGCGGTCAGGCAAACGTTGGTCGCGATCCGGTACATCCAAGTGCGCACCGACGAGCGACCCTCGAACGCACCGAACGAGCGCCACGCCCTGAGGTAGGTCTCCTGCACCAGCTCCTCGGCGTCGTCGAGCGAGCCGAGCATCCGGTAGCAGTGGACGAGCAGTTCGCGCCGGAACGGCTCGGTGACACGGACGAACTCGTCCTCGCCCACCTGTGCCGCCGCGCGTGGACTTTGGCTCATGACACCGCCACTGCGTCGCGTAGGCCTAACTTCGGACGCACCCAGTCGGCGAGGGCGCGAATGGCTTCGTCGGCTGGCGCGGCGCGACCCGCGGCCATCTGGAAGGTGTGTTGCTGGCCCGGGAAGATGGCGAGCTCGACCTCCACGCCGGCTGCGCGGGCGCGATCGGCAAGACCGCGGCTGTCGTCGAGCAGCGTCTCATCGCCTCCAACCTGGATGGACATTGGAGCCAGGCCGGACAGATCCGCGTAGAGCGGGCTGGCCAGCGGATCGCCGGCGTCGCCATCGGGACCGAGGAAGGTGGCCGCGAGACCGTCCACCAGCTCCTTGTAGAAGAAAGCGTCCGTCGCCCAGTGCGACCGGTAGGACTCACCGGACTGTCGCATGTCCACCCACGGCGAGAGCAGCAGTGCAGCCGCCGGACCCGCCAGCCCCTCCTCCCGCGCGCGGAGCTGCGCGGTCAGGGCGAGTCCACCGCCCGAGGAGTCGCCGGCGAAGGCGACATGGGCCGGGTCGATTCCTTGGTCGAGCAGCCATCGGTAGGCGGTGGTCGCGTCGTCGACCGGAGCCGGATGGAAGTGTTCGGGGGCGAGCCGATACTCGATCACGAGCGCCCGTGTGCCGGCCGCCTTGGCCAGGTGTGCGAACAGCTTGCGGTGCGAGTACATCGACCCGCCGATGAAGCCGCCACCGTGCAGGCAGAGCAGCACGCGATCCTCGGCAGAGCCCTTCGGGATCGCCCATAGCCCCGGCACCCCGGCCGCCCGCGTTTCGATGTAGTCGACCTGGCGCGGTTCGGCGGTCAGATTTCCCCACGATTCGGTGTCGTTCTGGACGCCTCTGATCCGGTCGGCCGTCCACTCGAGGTACATCTCTCTGACCATGTCGGTCCCGCTGGCGTGAGCACTCATCGTCGTCCTTTCGCTTTGGGGTTTGCATCACCCATCAAGACCAGGCGCTCGAGCAAAGGGAATCGCGCCACGACGATCGCACCGTTAGCAGAATTGTGAATGATTGGCTAGGCTGCCCGCCGTGGCGAGCGCGGATCTCCTGCTCCACCCCGTCCGGCTGCGAATCGTCAAGGCGTTTCTCGGCGAGCGGGCGCTGACCACGACCGAGCTTGCGGCCGAGCTCGAGGATGTGCCCTCGGGCAGCCTGTACCGGCACGTGGCGCTGCTCGTCAAGGCCGGGGTGCTACAGGTCGTCGCGGAGCGGCGCGTGCGCGGGGCGGTAGAGCGCACCTTCATGTTGCGGCTGTTCGCAGCTCAGATCGGACCCGGCGAGGTAAGGGCGATGAGCGCCGAGGAACACGCCCATGCTTTCATGGCCTACGTGGCTGGGATGCTCTCCGACGCCGACCGGTATCTCGCCGCCGGGCAGCCCGATCCCGTGCGTGACGGCGCCGACTATCGGGTCGGCGCGCTGTGGCTGACCGACGCGGAGTTCGGCGAGCTCCTGCGCGACCTGACTGAGGTGTTCCAGCCCCGGCTGGCCAACGGTCCGGGCAAGCGACGCAAGCGGCGCATGATCTACACGGTCTTCCTGCCCGCGCCCGAGGATGCGGCGAGCAAGGACCGCGCCACCGCAACCGCAGGCCGGAAATGAGCGGCTCGCGTTCCAGGCCGGTCGTGCTCGTCCCCGGCGCCTGCCTCGGTGGTTGGTGCTGGCAGGACGTCGCGCCCCGCCTGCGCGCCGGCGGACACGACACGTATCCGGTCACGCTTACCGGCCTGGGTGAGCGCGTTCACCTCGCGCGGCCAGACGTCGACCTCGACACCCACATCGAAGACGTGGTCAAGGTTCTCGACTACGAAGACCTGCACGACGCCGTGCTGGTCGGTCATAGCTACGCGGGCATCGTGATCACCGGCGCGGTGGATCGCCGACCCGAGCGCTTGAACGCGGCCGTCTACCTCGACACCTCGCCACTGCCGGACGGCTTGGCCATCGCCGACGTCCAGTCTCCCGAGCAGCGAGAGCTGCAAAAGCAGGCGGTCGACCGCGAGGGCGACGGTTGGCGCTGGCCCGTGCCCGACGCCGACACGCTCAGGTCCGGGATGTTCGGAAGCGCGGGAGGGCTCACCGAAGCCGACCTGGGCCGCCTGTTGGACCGCGCAACGTCCCAGCCGTATGCGACCTTCACGACACCGCTTCGACTCGAGCGACGCGAGCCCCCTCACCTTCGCCGCGCGGCGATCTTCTGCAGCGAAGGCGGGATCAGCCTCGCCACCGTACGCGAACTGCTCGCCGAGGGGGACCCGCGCGCAGCCGCATTCGCAGGCGACGACTGGGAGCTGCACGAGCTGCCGACGGGCCACTGGTCGATGTTCTCCGCGCCCGAAGCCCTCGCCGAGCTACTGCGCGAAATCGCCCAGCGCTGAGCGCTCGGCCTCAGTGGAAGAAGGCGAAGGTGCGGACCTCGATGCTGTGTCGGGGTATCGACTCGTGCACTGTGGGATCGCGAAACGCCGTGTGCGCCACTCGCCACGGGCGGGTGTGGTCGGAGTCGTTGAAGGCGAAGAAGAGCAACTCCTCGCGCGTCATATCGGGGAAGTACCACCACTCGTGGTCGGGGCTGTAGTGAAACTCCGACCCGCTGGTGACCATCTTCGACTCGTCGATCGGGGCGAACGGATCGTCCGGTACCCGGTCGACGAAGTACAGCTGGTTCGGTAGTCCCTCGTCGTCGCGGACACTGCGGAAGTCACACAGGGCGAGCGGCCAGTCCTGGGGCGGCGGGCTGAACACGCGCCACGCGCTCGTCGCCAGCACCCGCCGGTAACCCGGTCCGTCCGGAAAGGTCTCGGCGTACACGCGGGGCGCGGTCATCGCGGCGCCTTCGGGCCCGTAGTCGATGTGAACGAGCGCCGCCTGGGGCTGTGACGCATTCGCGCCCGGATCGGCCGAGCGGCGCAGCACGGCACCGCGCGAAGCGACCTCGTCGGCGCCGGTGTGTCGCTTGACGAAATCGATCACCTCGGGGACGTAGACGGCGTCCACCTCGGCCTTGTCGGTGAAGTCGCGGACCGCGCTTCGGTGGCGCACGAGTTCGAAGCCGTGTGTGTCGAGACGGAAGG
>DATBYI010000354.1:0-3956 GCA_036513815.1 Solirubrobacteraceae bacterium | reverse complement strand
GGCCAGCTCGCGGTCCATCGCCGGCTGGTGGCGCTCCTCGCTCCCTCCGGCGACCAGCTCTCGGACGCGCGGCAGGCGCCGGTCTCGTTGCGCGTGATCCCGCAGGTCCACGGCGCCGCGGTCGACATGCTGGGTCAGCTGCGCGACCAGCTCGACCGCGAGCTGCGGGCGGTCACCGACAGCCCGGTGTTCCTGGGCGCGTCAGGCGTCGGTAAGGACGCCGAGCCGGCGGGCCTCTATTCCACCGGCAACTTCCACGCGCAGGCCCTCACGCTGTTGCTGGACGCCACCGCGATCGCGATGACCCAGATCCTGAACCTGCTCGAGAAGCAGCTCCATCGCCTGCTCGACTCGCGGTTCTCGGGCCTGCCCGACCAGCTCACGCCCGAGCCGGGTCGGCGCTCAGGCCTCGTCACCGTGCACAAGCAGGTCATCGGGCTCGTCGCCCAGGCGCGTGGGTTGGCCGCGCCGGCGACGATCCACGCGCTCGACGCCTCGAGCGGCCAAGAGGACATCCAGGCCTTTACGCTCCTCGCCGCGGGGCAGCTCGACGGCATCCTCGACGCGCTAGAGCTCGGACTCGCCTACGCGCTCGTGGCCGTCAGGCAGGCGCGGTATCTGTCCGGCACCCCGCTCCCGGCACCACTCGAAGAACGCCTCACGCGCGTCGCGGACGTGATGGAGCCCGTGGTCGAGGATCGCGCGCTGGCCGGCGACGTCTCGCGGGTGCGCGAGCTGGTCGCGTCGGGTGAGCTCATCGGCGGTGTACGGTCCGTGGCCATATGGTCCTGAGCAACGCCCGCGTGATCGATGGCACCGGCGCCGCGCCGCTCGAGGCAGCGTCGGTTCGCATCGAGGCGGGTCGTATCGTCGAGGTCTCGGCCGAGCGGACCCCGGGCGGCGATGCGATCGATCTCGGCGGCCGGACGGTCATCCCCGGCCTGATCGACGCGCACGCGCACCTGTCGAGCGACATCAGCCGCAGCCCCGGGTTCGGGCCGCCGCCGGAGCTCAAGGGCGAGCTCCCGCGCCCGCGGGAGCTCGGCTATTTCGTGCTGGCCAAGACCGCGCGGGTTCTCCTCAGCGCCGGAATCACTTCTGTGCGAGACGTCGGCAGCTACGACGACGAGGCGATCGCCCTGCGAGAGGCGGTGCGCCTCGGCATCATCGAAGGCCCGCGGATCCTGTCGTGCGGCCGGATCATCTCCGCCACCGCCCCAGGCGGCGCGATCTTCACCACGATGTACCGCGAGGCGGACGGGGTGGACGACATGCGCCGGGCCGTCCGCGAACAGCTCCGGCGCGGCGCCGATTTCGTGAAGCTCATGGCGACCGGCGCGCGGTCCGTCCTCGCCGAGGACCCCGAGCCCGCGCAGATGACCTCCGCCGAGCTCGAGGCGATCGTCGACGAGGCCCACCGGATGGGGGTTCGGGTGGCGGCGCATGTCGAGGGGTTGGCCGGCGCGCGCCTCGCCGTTGGCGCCGGCGTCGACACGATCGAGCACGGACTCTCGCTGCACCGCGAGCCCGGCTTGCTGGACGCGATGGCACGGTCGGGGATCGTCTTAGTCCCGACCCTGAGCACGTTCCATGACCTGGCCGAGCGGTTCACCGACAAGTTCGCCCCGGCGCTCGTCGACCAGGCCAAGCGCCAGCTCGAGGAGGCCTACGCGACGCTGGTGGCAGCCCGCAGCGCAGGCGTGACGCTCGCCATGGGGCACGACAGCGGACCGCCTGGCGAGAACGCGATCGAGCTCGTGCGGATGGTCGAGGGCGGGTTGACGCCGCTCGAGGGCATCTCCGCGGCGACGCAGGGCTCGGCGTCGGCGCTCGGCCTCCCCGACGTCGGGACGGTGCGTCCGGGCGCCGTGGCTGACCTGCTGGTGGTCGACGGAGATCCTTTGGACGACGTGGGGGTTCTGCTCCGTCCCGAACGGATCCGGATGGTCATTCAGGGCGGCGAGATCGTCGGCGGCCGCGCGCCGGTATGACCAACGCGACCCTCCCCGAGTTCTCGCTCCCGTCGGTGGCGGGCGCCCCGGTTCGTCTCACCGACGGTCCTGCGCTGCTGCTGTTCGTCTCGGAGGAGTGCCCGACCTGCACGCTCACCCTGCGCCGGCTCGCGCCCATCGTGCCGTCGCTGAGCGCCACCGGCCTCCGCGTGGCCGCGATCTTCGAGGACCCGCTCGAGGTGGCGGCGCGGGTGGCACGCCGGACGGACTTCCCGGGCGAGGTCCTATCCGAGTCCTCGCCCTACGACGTCTCACGCGCCTACTCGCTGGTGAGCCTCCCGACCGCGGTGCTGATCGACGGCGGGGGACGCGAGACGGGGCGGGTGGTCGGCTGGGATGCTCCCGGCCTCGAGGCTCTGCTGTCCGTCTCCGTGACCAGCGAGCCGCCGCTGCGCAAGCCAGGTTGCGCGGCGAAGAACACCTACGACGTCGAGACGCTACGCGCGCTCGACGGCGCCGGCCTGGACGAGCTCGAGGAGATGTTCGAGCTTGGCTGGACGGACGGACTTCCCGTGATCCCTCCGACGGCCGAACGGGTGCGTGCGATGCTCGGCGGCCATGACCGCGACGAGCTGCTCGGCGAGATGGCCCCGTCGCTCGCTCGCGTGACGCTGGCGCGCGTCGCCGCCTGCGCCGTGCTCGCCGGCTGCCGCCCCGAGTGCTTCCCGGTCGTCGTGGCCGCGGTCCAGGCCGTGCTCGAGCCCTCGTTCAACATCGGCGGCCAGGCGGTCACGACGCAGCCCTGCGGGCAGGTGGTCGTGGTCAACGGTCCCGTCCGTGAGACGATCGGGCTGAACGGCTCGGTCGGCGCACTCGGCCCCGGCTGGCGAGCGAACCTGACGATCGGCCGCGCGCTGCGGTTGGTGGTCAGCCTGACCGGCGGCGGGTTCCCCGGCCGCCTCGATCGATCTACGTTGGGTCAGCCGGGCAAAGTTGGCCTCTGCTTCGCCGAGGACGAGGAGGTCAGCCCTTGGGAGCCGCTGCACGTCTCGCGCGGGTATGAGGCTCGGCAGTCCGTGGTGACGGTGTTCGGCGCCGACGCACCGCTATCGGTCTCTGACCACCGGAGCACGTCGCCGCTCGAGTTGGCGCGGGTCCTGGGGGACGCAGCCGGCGCGACATGGAGCCCAAACTGGTGGCCGCTCGGCGGCACATCGCTGTTCGCGATCTGCCCCGAGCACGCGCGCTCGTTCCACGAGTGGGGCTGGGACAAGGAGCGCGTGCGTTCTGAGATGTTCGCTGCCACGCGGCGTCCGGCCGGGTCGTTGCGCTGGGGGGAGACGACGCCGCTTGTCGGCGGCGCTCCCGACGATCAGCTCGTCGACAAGTGGGATCGGCCGGAGGACATCGTGCTCGTCGTGGCGGGCGGCGAGGCCGGCCGCTACTCGGCCGTGTTCGGACCCTGCCTCGGCATGGACGCCACCGTGATCTCAAAGGAGGTGCCATGGAGTACGTGAGCCCGTTCGACGAGCGCCGGCGCGCGGCCGAGCCGCTCGCCCCACGCCGACCGACCCTGGAAGGAGCGAGCGTGGCGCTGCTCGACATCAACAAGCGCCGCGGCGACGAGTTCCTCGACCGGATCCAGGAGCTCCTGCACTCTCGCGGCGCTTCGACCTTCCGGATCACCAAGGAGATCTTTTCCAAGCCCGCCGCGCCCGAGATCATCCGGCGCATCGCCAACCGCGGCGACCTGGCGGTGGAGGGCCTCGCCGACTGAGGTTCCTGCACGTCGTGCAGTGTGCGCGACATGGTCGAGCTCGAGCGCCAAGGCATCGCCACCGCCGCGGTCGCCACCGAGCCCTTCGTCGACGAGGCCCTCGAGCAGGCCCGCCTGCTCGGCATGCCGGACTACCGGATGGTGTTCGTCCCGCACCCCGTCCAGCTCCTCAGCCTCGAGGAGCTGCGCTCCTACGCCGACCGCGCGTTCGAGGAGATCGTGGCGCG
>DATBYI010000353.1:0-6815 GCA_036513815.1 Solirubrobacteraceae bacterium | reverse complement strand
GTCCGTCCGCCGTCGGTCGTGACGTCGACCGCGGAGCTGCCGAAAGCGAAGAAGGTGCGCGGGCCGGCTACGCCCACATACCCGACGCCCTCGGCTCCGTCGGCGGCGTCCATGTGGACCTGCGGCCCGTCGATCCGCCAGCTCCGGCCACCGTCGGTGCTGCGCGCCGGGTACTGGGCACTCTCGACATTGGCGAGCGCGAAGCCGATCCGCGAGTTCGCGAACACGCGGTTGGTGAACAGATCGGCCGAGCTGACAGGGCCACCGCGGCGGGCGGCGCCGGGCCGAGGTCGCAGGGGGCGGGCGATCAGCCGACGGGGCGGGCTCGGAGCGGTGGTGCCGGCGCGGACACGGGCATGGGCGACCGGACGGACGCCGGTGGCGACGGGACTGATGGCGAAGATCGCCGCCGCCAGCACGAGGGGCCGCGCGTCTCGAACCGACACATGTGGTAATTGCGCCGAGCGACCGATTCGTGACTGGCGCTAGACCGGCAGCGGGAACGCGCGGAGGAGGCGCTCGGCGGCGCGGCGTTCGCCATCGATCGTGATCGCGCCGGCGCTGCGCGCATCGCTCAGCTTCCGTCCATGCCAGAGCACGCTTTGCAGCGCCTCGGGGTCGGCGTCGATGACCGCCACCGGGGCCGGCGCGGCGCCGCGGGACACGTCGAGGTGACGGTCGGTGGGCCGGACGTCGAATGGCTGGCCGGCCAGGCGGACCTCGAAGCTCGCACCGGTCAGCCCGTCGGCGCGTCCGGGGTCATACAGGGTCTTCAGCGCGAGCATGAGGGCATCGACGCCGAGCGCCCCGTGGTCCGCCGGGAAGGGCGCGCGGCTTCCCCACCGCCCGAGGCCGAGCACGACCGGCTCGAGCTCGCGCCCCCACTCGGTCAGCTCGTACACGCGCGAGGCGGCGGGCGGGGGGAGCTGGTCGCGGCGCACGACGCCCGACTGCTCGAGCTCGCGCAGCCGCTGGGACAGGATGTCGGGGCCGAGGTGGGGCAGACCCGCCCGCAGATCGGTGAATCGCTTGGGACCGAGCAGCAGTTCGCGCACGACGAGCAGCGCCCATCGCTCCCCGACGAGGTCGAGCGCGCGAGCGATGCCGCAAGGATCTCCGTAGCTCCGCACGTGGCGCAGTCTAACGCTTGACAGTCCGGAGATCCAAGTTTAGAGTTGGTTTTTCCAACTAACGAATTCGGAGGAGGACAACTACGCGTGAGCGAGCGAGACGGCTATCCAAGCGGAGTGCCCTGTTGGGTCGACAACCAGGTCCCCGATCCGGCGAAGGCGATGGCCTTCTACCGAGAGCTCTTCGGGTGGGAGTTCGACGGCCCGGGTCCCGGCGACTACTTCGTGGCCACGCTCCGCGGACGGGACGTGGCCGGGGTGGGGCAGGCGCCGGCCGGCGTCTCGCCCGGGTGGAACACGTACGTGTCGGTGGCGAGCGCCGAGGACGCGGCGTGCGCAGCGGACCGGGTCATCGTCGAGCCGTTCGACGCACTGCCGGCCGGCCGCGTCGCGGCGCTGGGGGATTCCGGTGGCGCCGTCATCGGAGTGTGGGAGCCCGCCCAGCGCCTGGGCTGCCAGCTCGTCAACGAGGCGTCCGCGTATGCGATGAGCGCTCTCCACACGCCCGACCCCGACGCGGCGGCCAGCTTCTACCGCGACGTGTTCGGATGGGAGACCGACGAGTTCGCGCCCGGAGTGAGCCTGTTCCGCCTCCCTGGATACGTCGGTGGCGAGCCGGCGCAGCCCGTCCCCCGCGACGTGGTCGCGGTGATGGCCAAGGACGATGGCCCGGCCCGCTGGAGCGTCGACTTCTGGGTCGGCGACGCGGATGCCGTGGCCGCGCGAGCGCCCGAGCTCGGCGGCAGCGTGGTGGTGGCGCCGTTTGACTCCGTGCCGAAACGTCAGGCGGTCATCGCGGATCCAGACGGCGCGGTGTTCTCCGTGAGTACGGCAGCCGGCGCGTGATAGCGATCGCAGCCGGACGAGGCTTCACCGGCCCCAGGGACGACGCCGAAGGCGCCCCCAAAAGAACTACTTCAGCTCGGCGGACGTCTTGCCCAGCAGCTGGCGCGCGACGATCAGGAGCTGGATCTGCTGGGTGCCCTCGAACAGGTCGAGGATCTTGACGTCGCGGGCCCACTTCTCGAGCAGCTCGCCCTCGCCGTAGCCGCCTGACCCGCACAGCGCCACGCAGCGCAGCGCGATGTCGGTGGCCGTGCGGCCCGCCTTGGCCTTGGCCATCGAGGCCTGGAGCGAGTTGGGCTTCTTGTTGTCGGCCATCCACGCGGCCTCGAAGGTGAGCAGGCGGGCGGCCTCCCAGTCGGACTCCATCGCGATGAACTCCGACGCCGCGGCAGACTGCGCATGGGGCGGGGCGTCGTAATCGATCTCGACGCCGGCCTCCGAGAGCAGCTCGCGCGTGCGGTCAAGGCACGCGCGGGACACGCCGATGGCCATCCCGGCGACGAGCGGCCGCGTGTTATCGAACGTCTGCATGACCCCCGAGAACCCGCGCTTGGGCTCGATGTCGGGGCTGCCCAGCAGGTTCTCCTTGGGAACGCGGCAATCGGTCAGAACGAAGTTGGCGGTATCCGAGGCGCGGATGCCGAGCTTGTGCTCGAGGCGATCGAGCGAGAGGCCCGGGTTGTCGCGCTCGACGACGAACGACTTGATCGCGGCGCGGCCCTGCTTGGGGTCGAGCGTCGCCCACACGACGATCAGCTCGGCGCGGTCGCCCGAGGTGACGAAGATCTTCTCGCCGTTCAGCACGTACTCGCCGGTCTTCTTGTCCAGGCGCGCGGTGGTGCGGATGGCCGCGGAGTCCGAGCCGGCCTCGGGCTCGGTGATCGCCATCGCGGCCCACTTGCCGCCGAAGCGCTCGAGTTGCTCCTCGTTGGCGACCGCGGCGATGGCGGCCTGACCGAGCCCCTGGCGCGGCATCGTCAGGAGCAGGCCGACGTCGCCCCAGCACAGCTCGATCAGCCCGAGCAGGCTGGCCATGTTCGAGCCGTTGCGGTTGCCGTCGCGGTCGGCGCGCGCGCCGCTTCCGGAGCCGTTCGAGCCGCCGCCGACGGCGCCGGCGCCGGCGCCGCTCAGGGCGCCGCCCTCGTTCATGCCGTCGATCACCGCGGCGAGCATGTCGAGCTCCTTGGGATAGGAATGCTCGGCCTGGTCGTACTTGCGCGAGTTCGAGCGGAAGATCTCGGTGGCGACCTGATGGGACTGGCTGACGAGGAACTCGAACTTGCGCGGAATCTCGAGGTTGATCACACCAACAGCCCTCCTTCCATCACGCCGGCGCCGCGCAGGTCGCGATACCAGCGCTCGACCGGATGCTCCTTGACGTAGCCGTGGCCGCCGAGCATCTGCACGCCGTCTGAGCCGATGGCCATGCCGCGCTCGGCGCACAGCCGCCGCGCGAGCGACACCTCGCGGGCGAACGGCGTGCCCTGATCGACGCGGCTGGCCGCGCGGTAGGTGGCCAGGCGCATGCCCTCGAGCTCGATCGCGATGTTCGCCACCGTGAAGGCGACGGCCTGGCGGTTCGAGATCGGCTCGCCGAACGCCTTACGCTCGTTGACGTACGGGATCACGTAGTCGAGTACCGCCTGCCCGGTGCCGATCGCGAGCGCGCACCAGCCGAGTCGCCCAAGCTGGACGCACTCGCTCAGAAGCTCCCGGCCCGGCTCGCCGAGTAGCGCGGTGTCGGGCAGCTTCACGTCCTCGAGGATCAGACGTCCGGTGGCGGCGGCTCGCAGGCCCATGGCCGGCTCGGGCTCGATGCTGAGACCCTCGCCGCCGGGCTCGACGACGAACAGCGCGGGGGCATCGGCATCGTCGAGGCGAGCGGCAACGATGAACAGCTCGGCGTCGGACGCGCGGGGGACCAGCGACTTGACGCCGTCCAGCACGAACCCACCGCCGGCGCGCCGGGCGCGCGTGTGCAGCTCGAGCGGGTTGAAGAGCGGGCGCGGCTCGAGCACGGCGAGCGCGGCCGCGGGCACGTTCTCGCCGACGAACTCGGGCAGGTACGTCGCCTGCTGATCGGCGTCGCCCCACAAACTGAGCGCGGTCGAGACGGCCGCGGGGGCGAGGCAGGCGACCGCGATCCCCATGTCACCCTGGGCGAGCGCCTCGGCCATCAGCACGGTGGTGACCGCGGAGCGCTCGGCGACCGCGCCACCGAGCTCCTCGGGCACCCCGACCATCGTCAGTCCGAGCTCGTTGGCCTGGGAGAGAAGCTCCTCGGGCGCGGCGCACGCCTCGTCGGCCGCCTCGGCAGCCGGGCGGAGCTTGGCCAGCGCGAAGTCGCGAACCGACTCGCGCAGCATCTGCTGCTCGTCGTCGGGGGTCAGGTCGAACAGGTCGCTTCGACCCACCCGCGGCTGGCGCGCGGGCTTTGACAGCTTTTGGGTGGCGGCGAACGTGCGCCCCGCGCGCGTGGCCGTGCGCACCGTCGCCTTCGACGCTTCGTGAAGGACGCGCTCGGCCGAGTCGCGCAGTCCGAGGCGGTCGATCAGGGGATTGCTGGCCAACCGGTTCAGGGCGCGTAGCCCGACCGCCATGCTGCGTTCGGTGAGGTTCTGTTGGTTCATGCGCCCGGCGAACGATAACACTGATCGATGTAACGTCAGTCGATGTAAAGATGACGCGAGGACGGAATACCCGATCAGATCCGGGGCGAATCTTGCCTCTTACAGGTTCCTTATGCGCCGGGCGTCATCCTGACTTTTGTTATGCGCGTATTGATCGCCGAGGATGAGCAACGGTTGGCCGAGGCGATAGCGCGGGGGCTGCGGCGCGAGGGGATGGCCGTCGACCTCGCTCCCGACGGCACCGATGCGCTCGTCAAGGCGCGCGTGGTGCGCTACGACGTCCTCGTGCTCGACCGTGACCTGCCCGGGCTGCACGGCGACGACGTGTGCCGGACGGTCCGAGGCGAGCGTCCCGAGACCGGGATCCTCATGCTGACGGCGGCCGGTGCGCTCGAGGACCTCGTCGAGGGCCTCTCCATGGGCGCCGACGACTATCTGCCCAAGCCGTTCCGCTTCGCCGAGCTCGTCGCGCGCATCCATGCGCTCGCGCGCCGAGCGACCCCGAGCCGTCCGCCCGTGCTCGAGCACGGTGACATCGAGCTCGACCCCGCCCGCCGCCAGGTCAGCCGGCGCGGGAGCCAGGTTGAGCTCACGCGCAAGGAATTCGGCGTGCTCGAGGTGCTGATGAGCGCCGAGGGGGCTACCGTATCCGCCGAGGAGCTGCTCGAACGCGTATGGGACGAGCACACAGATCCATTCACGAACGTGGTGCGCATGACGATCATGACGCTCAGACGCAAGCTGAGCGATCCGCCGGTCGTGGAGACGGTGATCGGCGTCGGCTACCGGATGACCTGATGCGTCTGGGCAGGGCCGCGTTCCGCCTCCCGGCCCCCACGATTCGCCTGAGGATGACGGCGCTGTATGGCCTGGTCTTCCTCGTCACCGGCGCCGTGCTGCTGACGATCGGCTACGAGCTCGTCCGCCACAATCTGAACTCGCCGCCGGACTACCGCCACGAGCTTCAGAAGCTCGGGCTCGTGCCGCCGTCGGGGTTCGGCCGTCCGCCTGGCGTCGCCGCCGGCTCGGCCGGATTCCGTATCGCCTCTGCCATCCGGGCGCAGCTCCGCGCGGACGCGCTCCACCGCCTGCTTATCGAATACGCGGTGGCGCTGGGCGCGATGACGATCGTCTCGGTCGTGGCCGGGTGGCTCCTGGCCGGCCGCGCACTGCGGCCGCTGCGGGCGATCACCGCCACCGCGCGGCGCGTCTCGGGCGAGAACCTGGGCGAGCGGATCGGCCTGAAGGGGCCGGCCGACGAGCTCAAGGAGCTCGCGGACACGTTCGACGGGATGCTCGCCCGCCTCGACGGCGCGTTCGCCAGCCAGCGGCACTTCGTGGCCAACGCGTCGCACGAGCTCCGCACGCCGCTGGCCATCATGCGAACCGAGGTGGACGTATCCCTGGCCGACCCCGACGCGACGGTCGACGAGCTGCGCGGGATGGGCGATGCCGTGCGCGAGACCGTCGACCGCTGCGAGCGCCTGATCGAGGGGCTGCTGATGCTGGCCCGCAGCGAGGCCGCCACCGGGCGCGAGGAGCCCGCCGACCTCGCCGCACTCGCCGCCGACTGCATCACCGACCTCCGCGCACGGGCCGAGGAGGCCCACGTGCGCGTGCGCGACGAGCTCGAGCCGGCCTGGACCCGCGGCGAGCCCGCGCTGCTCGAGCGGATGATCGCCAACCTGATCGACAACGGGATCCGCCACAACGAGCAGGAAGGGTTCCTCCGCGTGGCCACGCGCACCGAGGACTCGCACGTCCACCTGATCGTCGCCAACGCCGGCCCGCGGATCGATCCGGACGAAGCCCAGACGCTGACCGAGCCGTTTCGGCGGCTCAGCCGAGGCGCCGTCGGATTCGGGCTCGGACTGTCGATCGTGCGCTCCGTCGTCGACGCTCACGGAGGGACGCTCGAGATCGAAGCCCCCGATTCGGGAGGGCTCGAGATACACGTTGTGCTGCCTGCCCTCCAGCGGATCACGATCGTTCCTAAGAGCAGCGCAAGAGCGCTTACGCAAAGCTGACGGTCACGGCGCTACAACCGCCCATCGTGATGTCTGCGTCTGTCAACGCCGCGTGCCTGCCCGCATCAGATACGGCAACGGACTGCCACTGCCATGAGTACTCGCCGGGATCGTCCGCCTAGACCCTGGTTCCTGTACGCGCTGGCGGTCGTGGCAGTGGCGGTGGCGGTACTCGCCGTCAC
>DATBYI010000352.1:0-4867 GCA_036513815.1 Solirubrobacteraceae bacterium | reverse complement strand
GAACCGCCGGTGGGGACCGATCCGCACGTTGAAGGGACTCGCCGGAGCCGCCTGGAGCCCCGTCCAGGCCAGTGCGCCGACGCTGCCGAAGGCCTGGCCGACGCGCGCCGCGACGGTACGCGGACCTCGGAACGCCGCCCGAACGCCGCGGACCACCTCGCCGGGAACGGTGGCGCGCTCGAGCACCGCATCGGCGAGGAGCTGAGCGGAACTGGGCAGAGGGCGAGGGACCCATTCGTGGTCGGGCGGCGCCACCGGCAACGGGTCCGGCGAGGTGTCGAACAGGACGGTGGCGATATCCACGCCCGAGACCCCGTCCACGAGCGCGTGGTGGGTCTTCGAGAGCAAGGCGAAGCGGCCACCGGCGAGCCCCTCGACGAGCCACAGCTCCCACAGGGGGCGGCTGCGGTCGAGTGCCTGCGAAAAGACGCGGCCGGCTAGCCGCTTGAGCTGAGCGTCGCCGCCCGGGCGTGGCAGCGCCGTGTGGCGGACGTGATAGCGCACGTTGAAGTGCGGATCGTCCACCCACACCGGCCGTCCCTGATTGAACGGCACGAAGGCCAGTCGCTGGCGATACCGCGGAACGAGGTGAAGCCGCGACGCGATCGCCTCGGTCAGCTCTTCATAGGCCGGGGCGTCGCCCGTGAACACCGAGCAGCCCGCCACGTGCATATGCGCCGAGTCCCGCTCGAGGTGCAAAAACGACGTGTCGAGGCCGGTAAGCCTGTCCTTGTTGGCCACCGCCGAGATGGTAGTCGTCTTGATCGGGTCCTCGGAGCGCTTCGCGCCGGCGCTCGTGCGGGTTGCCACGTTCAGGGTGCCTGTGAGCGATGTCACAGCCCAGGCCTCAAGTCGTCGCCTAACCTGCCCGACTCATTGATTGACCCTGCCGAGTCGCCCCCGTTCGGAACGAGGGCGAACGGGGGACCCACTGCCAGGGCCGTAATGAGGCGGCAACCGCCGAAGAATCCTCATTCCCTGGCCGGGGCGAATCGACTTGCCCGTCGCCTAGTCGGCCGCAGTCGTAGCGCCCAGGACAGCGCGCCAGAGCGCGCCGTCATCGGTCCGCGAGCCCGACAGCTAACCCCGTAGGCGCCTGGTCGACGACAACAGGAGGTCCTCGTCTTGAGGCCTGATACAGCCATGACAAAACGGCGACGTGCCCGGCCGGGCGTGCTCGCTTTGATGATCGGGGTTCCTGCGTCCGTGGCGGCGCTCAGCGCCGGCTACGCGTTCGCATCCCCGGCTCCCCAGCCAATTCGAATCACCCCCCGGTCGCAGCACATCCCCTACGGACGCGAGGTGACCGTGACCGGCAGCGAGTCGGCCGCCGACGCCGGACATACCGTCGCACTGCAATTCGCCGCTCCGGGCGCGACCAGCTGGCAAGAGCTGAGCTCGTCCACGGTCGACGGCAGTGGCCATTTTCGCCTGACCGGGGCACCCGTGCGCTCGGGCGTTGTCCGCGCGGTGGATAGCTCGACGGGCGACCTGACCGCGTTCGTGGCCGGCTCGGGCACCGGTGCGACCGGACTGACGAGCAGCCCGGTGCCGGTCGACGTCGAGGCCGCGATGCGGGTCCGTGCCCGCCGAATCGCCGTCCTCACCGGCCAGACCGTTCGGATCGCGGGCCGGCTGCTGCCCGCCCTGCGCGGACGCAAGGTCAGCCTCCAGGCGCACCAGAACGGCGCCTGGCGCACGCTCGCGACGAGCCGAACCGGCGCTGCGGGCAAGTTCGTTCTGCGCTACCTGACCGGGAGCGCGGGCCAAGCCCCGCTCCGCGTGCGTTTCGCCGGCGACCGCCAGAACGGCCGCGCCGCCGTGCGGGCGGGCGAGATGACCGTCTACCGCGAGGCGGACGCGTCGTGGTACAACGACGCCGGCAACACCGCCTGTGGCTTTCACGCCTACTACGGCGTGGCCAACCGGACGCTTCCATGCGGAACGAGCGTGTCGTTCCGCTACAACGGGCGCTCGGTGGCCGCGACCGTCGACGACCGCGGCCCGTACGTGGGCGGTCGTGATTGGGATCTCAACCAGAACACGGCCAACTCGCTCGGCTTCGCCGGCGTGAGCACCGTCTGGTCCAGCCAGTAGCGTCCGGGTCGCGCACTAGCTTGCCCGTGGATGGCGGAGCGTTGCGTCGCCCACGTGGACATGGACGCGTTCTACGTGTCCGTCGAGCTTCGCCGCAGGCCTGAGCTCAAGGGACAGCCGGTGATCGTCGCCGGCACCGGCCCGCGCTCCGTCGTGACCACCGCCTCCTATGAGGCGCGGCGCTACGGGGTCGGGTCGGCCATGCCGGCGGCGCGGGCACGGCGGCTGTGTCCTCACGGCGTGTTCCTCGCGCCCGACTTCGCCTACTACCGGGAGGCGTCGCGCGAGGTGATGGCGAGCGTGCGGGCTGCGGCCGACGCAGTCGAGGTGGTGGGTCTCGACGAGGCCTACCTCGAGCTGACCGGGCGACCGGATCCCCGCGCGGCGATGCAAGGGCTCGCGGCGCGGATCGAGGCGACGACCGGCCTCGGCTGCTCGATCGGGATCGGTCCGAACAAGCTCGTGGCCAAGGTGGCCTCGGACGCGGAGAAGCCGCGCGGCTTCGTGGCGCTGAGCCGCGAGCAGGCGTGCGCGCGCTTCGGCACCTCGCCGTGCGGGCTCGTGCCGGGGATCGGCCCCAAGACGGTCGAGCGCTTGCGTGCACTCGGCCTGGACACACTCGCCGCGCTCGCCGCCGCCCCGCAGGAGCCGCTCGCATCTCGGTTCGGTCCGCGGTTGGCCGCCGAGCTTCAGCGGCGCGCGAGGTTCGAGGATGCCTCCCCGGTCACGGAGGAGCGCAAGGTCGTCTCCGAGTCGCGTGAGGTGACCTTCGACGCGGACATCCGCGACCCGCAGCGCCTCGAGACGATCCTCGGGGAGCTCGTGGAGCGACTGTGCTCAGCCCTCGTCGCTCAGCGCCGGCGCGGTCGCACGGTCGGCATCAAGGTCCGGCTCGACGACTTCTCGACTCACACGCGCGCCCGGACGCTTCCCGAGGCGGTCGGCTCCGTGGACCGCGTGGGCCCGGTCGCACTCGACCTCCTTCGCCGGTTCGCGCCACCGCGGCCGGTCCGCCTGCTCGGTGTCCGCGTCGCCGGACTCGACCTTCCCGAGGCCGCCCGCGAGCAGCAGCTCATGTTGGTCGTCTGACGCGGCCCCTGCCGCGCTGGCGCACGGAACCCGGGCGTGAGAGGATCAAACCGTGGAGGGCAAGAAGCAGCGGCGTGGCGCCGCTAATGAAGCGACCATCCGCGACGTCAACGAGGGCATCGAGCGCGGCCAATGGCCGGGCGAGGAGGACACTCCGGTCGCCTTCCGCTGCGAGTGCGCCCGCCTCGGCTGCAACGCGCTGATCGAGCTGTCAGTGCGGGAGTACGAGGAGGTGCGCGCCCACCCGAAGCGCTTCGTCGTGCTGCCCGGTCACGAGCTGCACGAACTCGAGACCGTGATCGAAGCCCGACGGGGCTACGTCATCGTTGAGAAGCGAGATCAGGCTGGCGAGGTCGCTGAGCGCCACGACCCGCGTGCTTGATCACCGGTGATCTCAGCCCGGCCTTGCTGAGGTCGAAGCGCATCTGTACCTCGGTCCCACCCGACGCGCGGGTGACGATCGCGAAGTCATCGCTCAGGCCCGAGATGAGGGACAGCCCGATGCCGAGCCCGCGGCTGTCGTTCCAAGCGTGCATGCCGCGCCCGTCGTCGCCGATCAGGACCCATAACTCGCCGGAGGTCACGGCCGCGGTTACGTGAAAACGGCCGCCGTCGCTGTTTCGGTATGCATGCACGACCGCGTTGGTCAGCGCTTCGGACACGGCCAAGCGGATCTCCTCGAGCCGTTCACCCGCGGCGCCGGCCGCCGCCGCGACCACCGCCAGCGCCCGACGAGCCATGGGAACTGACTCCGGGACCGCCGGGTATGACTCGCTCAGAGCTTCGCCGCTGGCCATTCCGGTTCACGGGATACCCACATAAAGGCGAAGTCATGCGCAGAAAATCGCAGCTTTCGCGGACACAGAGTGCCCGCAGCGGGGATGGGCGGCGCCGGGCGTCGTCCCGGGAGGCGATTCCGGCCCTAGTAGAGCGCCGAAGCGAGGCGGCGGCGGGCGTCTCGGGCGAGCGGGTGCTCCACGCCGAGCTCGTCGAGCACGCCGACCACGACGCGGCGAACGTCGTCGCGCGACCCGTCGGCGTTGGGGATCGCGGCGAGGAGCATGTCGAGCGCACGCTCGTGCTCGCCGGTGTCAAGCGCGGCAAACGCCTCGGTCAAATCGGGCACGGCGGGCTGGGCGGAGCTCGACGCGGCGCGCTCGAGGCCGATGCGGGCGGCCAGCCCGTCGGCCGCGAAGCTTCTGGGCACGCGCGCGAGGACGGTGAGCGCCTCGTCTGTCTCGCCGCGATCCTTTAGGATCCGCGCCAGCGGCACCGCGGCGTCGGCGCGCGTCGGCTCGAGCTCGTGGGCACGGCGGAGCGACTCCTCGTCGCCTTGCTGCACGAGCGCATCGGCCTCCGAGGGCAACAGCGAGTCCAGGAACTGGTCGACCGCCGTCGGCGGCTGGGCGCCGACGAACTCGGCCACGACGCGGCCGTCGCGGAACGCCTTGACGGCCGGGATGCTCTGGATCCGGAACGCCTGCGCTATCCCCTGGTTGGCGTCGACATCGACCTTGACCAGCTCGAGCTTGCCGGCGCGTGCCGCGGTGGCGCGCTCGAGCAGTGGGCCGAGCTGCCGGCACGGGCCGCACCATTCGGCCCAGAAGTCGACGACCACGGGAAGGGTGTGCGAGCGATCGAGGACCGCGGACTGAAAATTCGTCTCGGTGACGTCCATGTC